>BLLV01000070.1 GCA_011959205.1 Bacteroidaceae bacterium | reverse complement strand
TCCTGCCCCAGCTGGGCGAACGGGTGCATACCGCCAAGGGGAATGTGTACCGGGTGGTGGCATGCTAAATGTTCAAGCCATATACACAGCCGGTTCATACATCTTGAGACCGTCGACGAATGCGTCAAAGAGCCTAACCAAAGGACGCACGGGAAGCATGAGTGCTTCGAATTTACATCATTAAGATATGCTGTAAAATGCTTTCTCCTTGCGAATGAGGATAAGGCATGAAGCAGACGACTAATAACAATATCAGGAATATGGCAACGATTATCACCGTTCCCCATCGCACAAGCGATGGGGGCATTTTGCTTAAAAGATTACGTACTTTCTCTGATCGCAATTCAATATCACTGTTTTTTTTCTTGTCCATTTTATTATTGTTAAATTATTGGCACTGATTATATTAAGTTTTTCAGTTTCCAAGTTCAAGCTGATTCTTGACCAGATTGTAGTATACGGCCTTCTTTTCAATAAGAGAAGTGTAGTTGCCGGTTTCAACTATCTTTCCGCCATCTACTACTATGATTTGATTCGCGTTTTTGACAGTTGATAGCCGGTGAGCCACAACAACAACTGTACGGCCTTTGTAAAATTCACCCAAATTCTCAACTATTGCCCTCTCATTTTTTTGCATCAAGGGCATTTGTGGCTTCATCCAAGAAGATAAAATCCGGATTCTTATAGACAGCGCGAGCTATGAGGATACGCTGCTTTTGTCCTTGGCTCAACCCAACTCCGTCCCGTCCGATAATAGTATTGTATTTTAGAGGAAGTCCCATCACATAATCATGGATATTTGCGATTTTCGCCGCTTGTTCAAGTCGCTCTACATCTATCTCTCCATCATCGACAGCGATGTTCCGGGCTATGGATTCAGAGAATATCACTCCATCCTGCATTACCACTCCACAATGGCGTCTCCACCATTTGAGATTGTATTCATTGATATTACGTCCGGCTATAAAGATTGAACCGGACATTACCGATGCATCTTGTACATAGATACGATTATTAGGTTTAGTTTGTTTATTGTATATCTCTTCAAGTTCTAAACTAAACCACTTTTACCCTAACAAAAACGAGCTTTGGCTGCATAGTTCATGATTTTTCTTTTCGCCGGCAAAAAGACTACTTTAATCCTATTTGCTCTATTTTAATGCTGAATTAAAACATAGTAAAATTAGTATTTATTGTTATGATAGTTTGGTGGATTAGAATTAAAAGCCTACTTTTATAGAACAAAAATGCGTAAATACGCAATTGTGGTATAAATTGTATTTCATATGGAGATAAAGCGTGACATACATCTTGATAGGCTTATCAAGAGTAAACATAATGGCATGATTAAAGTCGTGACCGGTATCAGAAGATGTGGTAAGTCATATCTTTTGATGAATCTTTTCAGACAGCACTTGCTCGATGACGGGGTAAGTGATAATCATATAGTAATGCTGGATCTTGAAAATCGAAGAAATAAAAGATTAAGGGCCCCGGATGCCTTGCTGGAGTGGATTGACTCTCAGATTGTAGAATATAAGGCTTCTGATGATGTTCCCAAAGAAGAGTGGTACTATGTGATGTTGGACGAGGTACAACTGGTACCAGAGTTTGAGGATGTGTTGAACTCATACCTAAGTATACGGAATGTAGATGTGTATGTGACTGGAAGCAATTCACGATTCCTGTCAAAAGATGTGATTACAGAGTTTCGTGGACGTGGTCATGAAATTCATGTTACGCCTTTGTCAATGAGTGAGTTTATCGGTGCACATCCGGAAATGACTTTTAAGGAAGCTCTGGATCAGTATATGACATACGGGGGCTTGCCGGTGGTTTGCCTGGAACCCGATATAAAGGAGAAGGAAGCGTATCTGAAAGGATTGTTTGAGAAGACCTATTTGACGGACATCCAGGAACGTTATCATATTAGGAGAAGTGATATAATGAGTGAACTGATTGATGTAGTAGCTTCTGGTATAGGAGGACTGACAAACCCGACGAAGATAGGGAATACGTTCAAGACGGTCAAGGGTATCGGAGTGGGCAAGAATACCATCAAGCAGTATTTGGAAATATTGGAGGAATCGTTTCTTGTTAGGAAGGCGGTACGTTATGATGTAAAAGGACGAAAGTATATTGATACTCCTCAGAAATACTATTTCGAAGATTTGGGTCTCAGGAATGCACGCATTGGTTTTCGTCAGGTAGAAAAGACGCATCTGATGGAGAATATGGTGTATAATGAACTTTGCCTCCATAGATACACTGTGGATGTAGGAGTTGTGACGCATAATACAAAGGATGCAGAAGGTCGTAGTCAGAGAGTGCAACTTGAAGTTGACTTTGTATGTAACCGCGGACCGGAAAGAATATATATCCAATCTGCCTATGCGTTGCCTGACAAGGAAAAGGTGGAACAGGCTTCGCTTTTACAAATCAAGGACGGGTTTCGAAAAGTAATAATTGTGGCTGACAGATATTTGTCGGGATACAACGAAGACGGTATCAGGATTCTTAGTCTTAGGAACTTTCTGATGGAAGGAATAGGGCTGGATTGATATACCTATTTTATAGTGATTCGTTTCACTTACATAATGCGACAACAGAGTATTCAAAAGAAAAGTCTGAAGCTATAAATCAGGGATCAAAATAAAAAATCTTGTGTATACTATATTTTATCCAATTACTATTAGAGTATTGAGTGCGTTTACATCCAAATGAAGTAAACTCGCAATTTTCAGAAAAGTCAGAACATCTGGCTGAGAAGAATTTGTATACCATTTCAAGACCGTTGTAGGATTTACACCCAGTTGCCGGGCAATCCACGAATTTGTCAGACTTCTCTCATTCAGGATTTCTTTCAGTCCTATTTACTTTCTGCATTGGACTATCAAATTTGGACGCAGAAATAATGAATTTTTTTCATTATTCCAAATTTTCGCCCATATAATTGCCAATATAACAGGAATATAACCGTTTATTTTACAGATTGCGTATTTTTTATTGCATAAATAGTCGTCAGGGCTGCAAACAAAGCATAATACTTCCCATAAGTTTGTAGAAGAAAGAGTGGCTATAATGTAAATATAAATATCTACTCATTCATGTAAAATGGAGTTGGAAATAATCTGGAATAGATTCAAATAGAAACGCGATATCTTTCATCCCAGCCAGTTATCCACATCTTTAATAAATAGCTACTTATCTATTAGTTTGTTTCGGAACGTAATATAGAATTATAATATAAAATAAGGGTGCACTTCTTAAAGTGCACCCTATTTTATTACTAGTTATAGTAAGATATTATTCACCTACTTTTACTGTCACTTTCACTTTCTGAGTTAATGTGTAACCCCAAGCATCCTTAACCTTGATTTCCATTTCACCGCTAGTAGTAGCTGCAATGTTCTTCGGAGTAACTTTCACACCGCTTAATACTTCTTTAGCTTGACCTGCGGCAGGCTTACCTGCTGTTTGTTCAGTAGCACAAGTAAAGATGTTAGCACTAGCAGCCGTTTCTTTGAAGGTTACGCTTTGAATTTCTTTACGCTTCCAAGCATTATAGTTAGTGCCGTCATTAACCTTATCATAGAAGATGCTGTAAACAATGCTGTTATAAGTATGACCCTTGATATGAGAATCATTAACCATATAACCGTCAAGGTCTGTTGCAGGAACAATAACTTCACCACCTACAGCTTCAATGTTACCTTCCAAAATCGGAGACATAACTTTAATCTTGAATGTGTAAGTTGCATTTCCATAGCTATATATACCTAAGTACTTCACATTGCTTACGTTAGCGATCAATTCTTTCTTATAACCTTCCGGAGTTCCGTTAGCATTGATTGCAACACCACTTGTTTTCAAAGTAATCTTCAGGTCGTCTGCATTTGTACCATTAACAGCACTCGTAGAAAGAATAGCCAAATCAGCAGATTTCTTTTCACCGCTAATCTTTGTTTCGTTATCCAAAGCAATGTTGAATGTAGAAGTTCCAAGATTTGCCTTGAATGTTTCAAATGCACCCTTAATTGCATATTCAGGAGCAACATTGCCAGTAGTAGCAGCAGCGTCCATATAAGCATTAGCTACACCGTTAACAAATACACCAGCTTGTTCTTTAAACAAGTTAGACATAGCAGGAATATTTACAGTAAACGGCAACTTAACAGAGTTCAAGACATCACCGTTAGAAGCTTTGAAATCTACTTTTACATAGTATTTCTTATCCAATGCATGATCGTTATCTGTAGGCCATTCGTGATTCAAATCAACTTTGACTTTGGCAACAGATTTAATATTTGCAGCTGCAGTTACATCTACCACTCCGTTATTTGCATTCAAGTATTTAACCAAATTAGCACCGGAAACAGCTTTGTCAGAACCATTAGCGCCTGTTCCTACTTGATATACTTGTGTTGCAACACTATTTATACGGTCTTTCCATTCTTCTGTTCCGGCAGTACCCAAATTAGAGAACATGTCAGCCAAAGAAACTGTAAAGTTATCTTTATTTCTAGCAGTCGGGATAGTCCAGTTAACTTCAGCCAATGTTGTCATGTCTGAGATGCTGTTCTCAAGCTGCACATAGACTGTAGTTTTTACTGCTGATTGACTTGTTAAATCGTAATGCCAGAAATATACCGGGAATGCAGGTACAGTCTGCTTGTCATAGAAATTGGTAACTTGGAATGTGTTATCAACAATTTTAACGCCCCAGCGTTCTTTGTACAATTCATCTACAATAACTTGAGTCTTGTATACAGAAGTCGGATTAGTTGTGCTGAATGTATTTACAGCATTCAATTTAATCTTAAATCCATCGCTTTCACTTCCATTTACATTTCCTGTTGATTGGAGTACGCCATTCAGTTTTACCGCAGGAGCCTGTGCATTTACTTTATTGAAAACCAAATTGAAGTTAGAAATGAAATCTATATTCGAAGCTTTCACGGCAAATGCGATTTTTCCTGCACCTACACTAAAGTTCTTTTCAAAGTCTGCCAAAGAGTTAACCCCGTTAACAATCTGGCTTGTCATAGGAATGCTCCACAAACCATTAGCAGAAGCAGCTCTTGTAATTAAGCCATTAAACGGTTCAGCGTCTTCCAATTTGATAGGAGCTTCTCCCAATTTTGAATTGACTAATGACAAATCATAAACAGACAAATCAGCGTTAGCCGGAGCAACACGTACTACCAAAGAAGCTCCTGCCATTGCAGAGATGGCTGTTTTCTTGGCAATAGTTTCTTCGTATTTCTGTGATTTATCGGCATCTGCAAATTCAAACTTGTCAGCATTTGCAAAATAGAAAGCTGAATAAGGCATGATGTATTTGTTGTGGTCTTCAACATAGTTACTTTGTTCGGCATTATCATCAGTTGCCTTTTGGAAAGGAATAAATGTACCATCAGCAGTTGTATAGCCGACAAATTCCAATTCAGAAATAATCAAAGCATGTTTCGGCAATTTCACTTCTGTATATTGTGCACCGGTTTTGTCTGTAGCTACATGCAGTACATATTCGTTTGCACCTTCTGTTACATAAGCATTTGCACCTTTAGCAGACACACCGGTATCAGTACCTACATATTCTTTTTTGTCTGCGTTCCATTCATAAACT
>BLLV01000069.1 GCA_011959205.1 Bacteroidaceae bacterium | reverse complement strand
GTCAGTTGTTTCGTTTGTTCGTCGGTCTCATCTCCGAATGCACAAGCTAAATGTGTTTCATCGAAAGGAATAACAGCCCAAACATTTTCAAAACCGCTATCGGCGAAGAACGTATGGATAGAAGACCATAATTCTTTTACTTTTTCAGCGGGGAGACGATCCATGTTGTCAAAAACAAGGACTAATTTACGTTGTCCTTTTTCCTTGATAAAATCAGAAATGTCTTGCATCCATGTTTTGAACTCGTAAACCGTTGGTTCGTCTTCGCTCAAAGTCTCATAGCAAACGTCCTTTTCGACTTTATCTTGATAAATAGCTAACATATAACTCCATCCATATTTATGATCTTTGCTATATGCCCATTTCCAAACGCACAATGCAATAAGAACTGGCAGTGCAGCTATGATAATAGACAATAAAGAAAACCACCATGTTGTGGGTGTAGGTTTTACTGCATACGCAATAAATGTAAATATCGGAGTTAAAACTGCAACCAAAAATGCCGCAACCATACCATTACTGATAAGGGGATATTTTTCGGTTACGGTCTCCGTTTTACGGGCTAATAAATATTTCAGCTTTTCAGACCATGATACGGTTTTCGTACCTCCACCTTTGACTTTTATTGTTGCATTTCCAGATAGGATACCATCATCAATAAGTTTGCTTGTAAGCAATTCCAATATAGAGCGGCGTTGCAAGTCCTCTTGATGTCCCCATGCGTCATACTCAAAAAAGTAATAGTCGTCTGATAATTCACGTTCCAACATTTTAACCACGTTGGATTTTCCAGATCCCCAAATACCTTCGATGCCGATAATTCGAGGTAAAGTACATTCCTCATCCAATGAATCATTCTGACAAAAATGGCGAGCAATAGTTTTTGCCAACCTTTCTTGCGAACCTCCATCGAATTTGTCAATACCACACGGTTTATTTTGGATAAACCGCGGATATTGCTGTTTGGATTGTAGTTTTGTTTCCATATACGTAATTTATTGATTATACGAACTCCAAATAATTCTCCCGATTTACCACATGAAACTCGGCATAGGGATAGGCTTCTTGGAAGGCTTTCGGTGCGGCCGGCATTTTATTTCCCCACGTGAACTCCAAGGCGGTAAGACTGTCGGCACTCTCCTCAATCAGGTCGATTTCCTGTTTGTCGTAGGTGCGCCAGAAATAGAACTCCCTGTGCAGTCCCTCATTGAAGTTCGCTTTGCGCCGCTCTCCGATGATGTAGTTCTCCCACAGCGCACCGACATCCTGCCGAATGGCCAGCGGTGAGAAAGCCCCGATAATGGCATTGCGAATGCCGTTGTCGTAGAAGTACCACTTGCCAGCTTTTGTAACCTCCTTGCGTAGGTTACGCGAATAAGCCCCCAGACGATAGATAACGAAGACCTTTTCCAATAGGTCGAGGTATTTTTCAACGGTCGTCTTGCTCATGCCGAGTTGTTTACCTAACTCTTCGTAAGAAACTTCGCTGCCCAACTGAAAAGCTATCAATCGCAGTAGATCGCGCATCTTGCTCGAATTTTTTAAGCCGTCAATTGCTAAGATATCTTTAAGCAGGTATGCACCGACAATATCACGTAGGTAGTCTGTTTTACGTTCATAGTTCTCCATCATTACTACTTCGGGATAGGAACCGTAAATCAAGCGCGCTTCGAGGTTCTGGCGGGTTTCAAGTGCCGTTTCCGTCTGTGCGATTTCCCGTTGCGAGAATGGTGTAAGGAGAAATTGCGTACTGCGGCCGACCAACGGTTCACCAGTCTTATTCAGCAAATCGAATGACGAAGAACCACTTGCCAAGACACTTATTCCCGGTATTTCATCAACTATCAACTTCAGAATACTACCGATTTGTGGTATGTTCTGTGCCTCATCAATAGCCAGCAAATCAATACCATCCAATAAATGCCGATAATTGGCTATTGAGCGATTCTCCAATAGTGCTAATGTGTCGTAGTCTTCGCCGTTGAGCATCATCGTCCTACCTGAATAGTTGTCCACAATTTTACGCATCATTACCGTTTTACCAACACGGCGAGCACCAAAAATCAGTACTGCTTTAT
>BLLV01000068.1 GCA_011959205.1 Bacteroidaceae bacterium | reverse complement strand
ACGGAAAGCCACGCCGTGACCGTGTGAGAACTGATACCGATTTCGTTCGCCAGCTCGGAGGCTTTGAACAGCGAGCCGATACGCCCGGCGCAAAGACGGATAAACGTGTGGAACTGCATCATGTCCTTGATTTGCAGCAAATCGCGCACGTCCTTGTCCAGATAGGTTTTCATGTAGGCCGGATAGAGGAATTTGGGCACGTTGCGCCCCGAATAAATCGCGGGATAGAACCCGTTCAGCAGCAGATTGTCAAGCGGCGTATCGGCGGCTATCTCCCGTATCTCGGAGTAAGACATGGGCAGCAGCTCGAATACACCGGTACGTCCCGCCAGGGACTGCGTAACCTTTTTCAGCATGGCGAACTGCGAACTGCCCGAAAGGATGAACCGCCGGTCTGCGTCATCGTCCACCATGCCTTGTATATACGACAAGAGATTCGGGGCATTATGCACTTCATCGAGAATCATGCCCTCCGCGTGCTGGTTCAGAAAAGCGACCGGGTCGTTTTCGGCAAAGCTCCGCACGTCGAGGTTCTCCAAAGAGTAGTACGGCAGGTGCGGGAACAGATTACGAATCAGCGTTGTCTTGCCGGACTGACGGGGACCGGTAACGGTTATGACCGAGAAATAGCGGTACGCCTCTTCTATCACGGCGGATAATTCCCTGCGGATATATTTTGTCTCCATATTTATTTATGCAATTTTGAAATACAACTGCAAAATTACATAAATCTTGCTGCGATGCAAATTTTTCGGGGTATTTTCTCCTGTCTCTCACCGCTTTTCCCTGTTATATCTGCAATTTTCTCTCCTCCGTCGGCAGGTCAGCCTTTCTCTTTTCGTCGGCGAAGTTGGAATAAAGCGCATTGCCGCCAAGCCGCATTCCATTCGGATAACGGAAACAGACTGTTGCATGGTCGGTTTCCTATCCGGTTTTGGCTCCTCATGCTTTCCTTTATCCTTTTTCCTGCCTTGAAAAACTGAAAACAGACCTGCTCGGCCAGACGAAAGCAGGGAAAGAAAAAATGTTCAACGATAAATAAACAGTTATGAGAGACGAAATCAGACAGAACGGCAAAGTCGTATTGAAAAGCGAGGACGGGGTTTCTATCCCTATGTTCTTCAACAACCTGTGTGGAAAAAACTTTTCGGGCACACAGTATCGGGAC
>BLLV01000067.1 GCA_011959205.1 Bacteroidaceae bacterium | reverse complement strand
GAAAATCCTGCGTTTTATGAACAGTACGCTTGCGGGGCGGATGCATCGGGCGGCAAAGGCAGGAAAGTTATGGAAGGAACAGCCCTTTATGCTGGGCATCAGCGCCAAACGTCTGTCGGAGGAGTTTCCGGAGACGGAACAGGTTCTGGTGCAGGGAATCATAGATGTGTTTTTTGAGGAGGGGGAAGAAATCGTCCTGTTGGATTACAAAACGGATGTTATTGAATCGCCTCAGGCGCTGGCAGACAGATACCAGGTGCAGCTTGATTATTATGCGGAAGCACTTACAAGAATGACGGGGAAAAGAGTGAAGGAGAGAATATTGTATTCCTTTTATTTCGGGGAGGAGGTCAGGGTGTAGATGGTCTGATGACTGCGTATGCTATTGAAAGTGTCACGGGTATCGATAGGGGCAGACGGGCTGGGATGGTCTGATGTCTACATATGGTATTGAGATGACATGCAGCAATGAAAAATGAGGAAGATGAAGAGACATATAGTCCGGATATGATCAGGTTTAAATATTTCATGAAATTTTCAGAAAATTTTAGCACTCACTTATTGACTTGGCTAACAAACGGTGCTATTTTAAAACCGAAGGAAAGAAATACGGATAAAACGGCACATAATATGAGAATAGGGAGGTGCTTATATGAACATTTCAAAATTTACACAAAACTCCATCCAGGCAGTGGATCGGTGTGAGAAGCTGGCTTATGAATACGGCAATCAGGAAATTGAGCAGGAGCATCTGCTGTACAGTCTTTTGACAATAGAAGACAGCCTGATCCTGAAGCTGATCGAAAAGATGGAGATTCAGAAAGAGTATTTTGTAAACCGCGTGAAGCAGGCGCTGGAAAAGCGGGTGAAGGTACAGGGCGGCCAGATCTATATCGGGCAGTATTTAAATAAGGTACTGGTTTCCGCGGAGGATGAGGCAAAACAGATGGGAGACGAGTATGTTTCCGTGGAACATCTGTTTCTGATGATGATCAAAGAGCCGAATAAAGAGATTAAGGAGATTTTCCGGGAGTTCGGCACCTTTAATGAATCGGGATTCAGATTCAGGGAACCGTCCTCATTGTATACTCCCTTTTCCTCATCCACGATATTCTCATACAAGCGCACCTCCGCAGATACCGCTGTCTGAGCATTTACCCAGTGGATCGTTCCCTTTACCTTTCTGCCGTCCGGACTGTTGCCTCCCTTGCTCGCCGGATCATAAGTGCCGTGCACCACCGTTACCCTGCCGTTTTCATCCTTTTCACAGCCTGTACATTTCACAAAATAGGCATGCATCAGGCG
>BLLV01000066.1 GCA_011959205.1 Bacteroidaceae bacterium | reverse complement strand
ATTTTTTATTCGGAGCGTTGGCAGCCTTGGCTATGATGGGATGCTCGGACAATGATTTGAATCAGGAAAATGGTCCGCAGATAGCAGAAAAGGACGGACAGGTATACATGAAAGTGAGCATCGCCAATCCGCAATCCACAGGAACAAGAGCATTGGATGAAGGTTTTGAAAATGGTACGGATGGAACGGAAAATGAAAACAAAATAGAAAAAATCATTTTCGCGTTTTACAATGACAATGGAAACTATGTAGGTACATCTACAATGACATACAGTGCGAATCCCCAAGGAGACAATGAGTTTGGTGATGCTACTGCTGGGACGGGAACCGGCGTTGAAAAAATATTGACCATGGTAGTGCCGGTTGACGTGAATGCCGGAAATGCCATGCCTACCCGGGTGGTTGCTTATGTAAACCCTGTGAAAACGGACCATAATGCTGCGGATAACTTGGAGACTTTTGGAAAACTAACCAGAGACGCAACACAATATAAGGACGGTGCCGGAAATTTTGTGATGAACAATTCTGTTTATTATGCTGGAAGTACGATGGCTAATGGTAAACCTATTGTTACTGTTGATATATCTGAAGCTTTGAAGCCGACTAAAACAGAAGCAAATGCTAAAGAAAACGATGCGATTGAGATTCATGTAGAACGTATTTGTGCCAAAGTGCAAGTTACAAAAAATGCTTCGAATTTGGAAATGAATGAAGGCACTGAACTTGATGATGCGATCGCCAATACAGATATGAAAATTGAATTTCATCCGACAGGCTGGGCTTTGAACGCTACCGCAACGAGCACCTATTTGGTAAAACAGTTCCGCTCTTCACCTGACTCACCATCGGCTACGTATAATGAAGTGAACGGCAAGTTTTCTGAGAATAAGGGTGGTTGGAATGCACATGGTAATTTCCGTAGTTATTGGTGTACTTCTTATGGCTACGGTTTTACCGATTATCCTAAATATGCTTCAGAAGCAAATGCTGATGACTGTCCGGTTCATTATATTACTTATAATGATGTCAATAATGCCAATAAAGTATGGGGTGCCCATGATTACTGTTTGGAACATACGGTTCAATCCGTGGGTGTGTCTCCTGCCGCTTATACTTCTGTGATTGTTGCGGGTTATTATACTTTGGATGGTGCTGCACAAACATTCTACACCTTTGGAGAAGCCGAAGGAAGCGGGCTGCCTTACATCTATAAGGAGAATGAAACAGATCTTCCTAAATTGATAGAGGCAATGGCTGCATCCACCATGGATATCTATAAAAAGGTGGGTGATAATTATGAAAAACTCACAGGTAATGAGTTGAGTAATGTTTTTGAAGTGACACGTCCAGA
This sequence comes from Bacteroidaceae bacterium, assembly GCA_011959205.1. Classification (GTDB taxonomy): domain Bacteria; phylum Bacteroidota; class Bacteroidia; order Bacteroidales; family Bacteroidaceae; genus Phocaeicola. The sequence goes on along the minus strand of BLLV01000066.1, from coordinate 6,572 downwards.
CGACTTAAACGATAAACCTTCTCGCTATGTTTATTTGCAGCTGAAGTCAGATTTGGCGGTAGGTACTTGTTTTTATGAAAAAGAAGGAGAAAAGGTGGATGTGACCACAGCAGAAGCAGAAGTAAATGCATCATTGCTGACAGGAACTCCTGCAACCAAGTTTGTTGACGGTGCGGCTTACTATAACATTCCGATTGAACATTATGGTAAAAACGCTAGTAACCAAGTTATTTACGCCACATACGGTGTAGTCCGTAACCACCTTTATAAAATCGAAGTGCAAGGTATTTCCGGTTTAGGTACAGGTGTTGGTGACAAAGGGGATGTTATAGTTCCTCCTACGGAAGAAGAGAAGTATTATGTAAAGACCCAGTTGAAAGTATTGGCTTGGAAAGTGGCTTCTCAAGGCGTGATATTGGGTGAATAACTCTATGTATTCATTGTCGGAGAAAGATAGTATCTCTCCGGCAATGGTTTATAAAAAACAATAAAAGAGCATTAACCAAAAAACAGAGTAACCGATGAAATTAAAAGACATAGGACGGCGTTGCGTACTCCGCTCCCTGATTGTCCTTTCCGTGCTTTGCGGCGGGCTGTGGCTGGGCGGTTGCGATGACGCCATCTACGATTACGAGGGCGATTGCTCGGTGACCTACCGCGTGAAGTTCAGCTATGACCTGAACATGCGTTGGGCTGACGAGTTCGCCGTGCAGGTGAAGTTTGTGCGTCTGTATGCGTTCGATTCGTCCGGCAAGCTGGTTTGGAGCGGCACGGAGAGCGGCGATGCATTATCCCGCCCCGGTTACGCCATGGAGCTTCCGCTTCCGACAGGGTGTTATGACCTGGTGGCATGGTGCGGCGGTGAAGGATCGTTCGACATTCCCTCCGGCGACAGGGTCCATACGCTAAGCGACCTGATTGCGCTGATGAACCGCACTGCGGATAGCGAAGGCGCCTACAGCGACAAGGATCTCTCGCCGTTGTTTCATGGTATGGTAAGCCGGGTGGAACTGCCCGATGTGTATGGTGCCACGGTGGATGTCGCTACCGTTCCGTTGATGAAGAACACCAACCGCATCCATGTGGAACTGCGGCATAAGGATGGCCATTCGCTGGATCCCGCTTCGTTTGTGTTCAGCATTACCGATTCCAACGGCAAGATGAGTTATGACAACTCGCTGATGAGTGATGAAACGGTCAGCTATCGCCCGTGGCAGGATGTGCGTCCCGATGAGGAGGATAAGAGCCGTTTCTATGTATCCATGACTACCGGGCGGCTGATGGCTGATGCCAAGACCCGGTTATGGGTAAAGGATGCGGCTACGGGCAAGGTGGTGATTGACCTTCTGCTGATCGAATATCTGGTGATGGCGAAGGAGCAATATACACAACCTATGAGTAATCAGGAGTACTTGAATCGTGAAGATGAGTATTATCTTACCTTTACGATAGAAGGGGGTGATGACCCTGATCCCGATCCTGACCCCGATCCTGATCCTGACCCCGATCCTGATCCCGATTACGATTGGTATTTCAAGGCAGGTATATTCATTAACTCATGGCATGTGATGATCCAGCATACGGAACTTCACTAACCCGTGAATCAACTATTCAGAATTATGAAGTTTTTGAAAGATAGAATTTTACCATTATTCATGACTGCATTGCTGGGAGGGATCCTCCCGGCGTGCGTCTATGATGATGAGGACACCACCGGCGGACCGGAACAACGCGACGGATTCAATATCAGTGTCGCCATTTCTGCCGGTAACGCTCCGACGGCGCGTGCTTATACGGGCAATCTCCCGGATGAAGGTGGTGCAGGTGCAGAGAACTACATCGATATAAATGATTTGCAGATTTATGCTTTCTCCACGGATGGCAGTAATACATTGTTGGCACAGATTTATCCGAACAGCAATCACGAAGGAATAATGCCGCCGGAAGTAACGCCTGTAGGTAATACCTATTATTTGAAAGCGGAACTTCCGTATGACACTTTTTCCAATAACAAAAAGTTCAAGCTGGTGGCGGTGGCGAATGGTGGTGCAACCTCTTCAGATGTAAACTCTGACTGGGGAACATTGACTATGCAGACCTATTCCAAGGATTACCCAGAAGGTACTGCTTGGATCCCAAAGTGGAACGAATCCGGCATTCCTATGTTCGGCGTTCAGAAAGTCAGTCTTGTTGGCTATAATTTTAAGACTTACAATGAGTTTAATCCCTATCTGTTGGAAGATATCAATATGTTGCGTGCGTTGGCAAAAGTAGAGGTGGTGGATGCCCGTGAGAATGTAGCCAATGAAGAAACTGTTGTCAGTGTTGGCCTTTCATCCTATAACACAAAGGGATATTTGACAACGGATTGCGGCGATGCAACGACCACGGAAAATGTCATGGTGGCACGGATACCTGATGACCACGGTCCTTCTACCACACCTCTGTCTTTTGTACGCGAAGGTAGCAAGTTTACTGCCTACTTGCCGGAATATGAATTAGGAAATGCGGATTCACGGAAAATCATCGTAGTAGAAATTCAAAAGAAAGAGAGTGGGGAAACAATGACTGGGCATTTTGAATTATTTTTGGCTCCCTATACCGCAGAGGGACGTCCGGAAACGGATGAGGAGAAGTTGAATGAATATCCGTGGCAGGCTTTGCTTCGCAATCACATCTACCGCTATAAGATTACACAAGTGAACTGGACGGAACCTGTTCAGGGAACAGTTTCCTATATGGTATGTCCATGGGAAAGGCAAAGTAGTGAAATAGAATTTGATTGACCGACTGTTTATGCAAACTAATAAGGAGGATTATGATGATAGATAAAAGAAAAGTAAGAAATCTGGCAGTCTTGCTCTGTACAGGACTATTGTTGCTGACAGCCTGCAAGGACGAGGCTTTATACGAAGGCGGTTATGGTCCGGAAGGAGAACCTGTGACTATTAACCTGAAATGGTCTGTTCCCGAGATGGATGTGAGGTCGCGTGCTGAAATGAGTGATGCTGATGCAGCCAAGGTAAATGATCTGTGGGTAGGCATTTATAATGTGGCAACGGGGGAATGTACATATAATTACTTATATGAAGGGCTTTCTACTACAGATGAGCATAATGCGCATCTGTTGGACAATATAGAAACAAAATCAGGAAGCAGCTATATTGTAGCGGTAGCCAATGCAAAAACCAATTTTGGTATCAGTGACAGTGATATTCCGGACGAAATTATAAATGTTGAAGGATACGATAGAGAAAATGGAGATTATATCCCTTTGCATTTGTTGTTGAGTCAAGCGGATACATGGCAGAAATATTTAAGCATCTCCAGTGTCTTGGCTACCCCGACCAATGTGGACCGCTTCTCGGCCGACTTGGTTATGAACGGGGTGTTTCATAAAAGCAATAATCACGATGCCTCTCTCTTTGGGAAACTTCCCGAACCTATAGATATCCCGGCTGTTAAGCAGGAGGTGGATTTGGGGTACATCCACTTGCAACGCCTGATAAGTTATAATAAGTTTACGATCCAAGCCGGGGAGCATATTACTATAGAACCTATTAGCTGGCAAGTGCACAACAATCCGGTGATGAGTTATTTGCAAGAACGTGAAGGAGATAATAATTCGGCAGATAACTCTCTTTACTTTGAAAACAGGGAAGGGTATGTAAATAACCATAGCATATCCAATCCTTCTTATATATTTGCCAAGTCTCAGGATAATAATGGATATGCCTTTGACTTCTACCAATATGAGAATAAACAGACGGCTGTGAAACATGCACAAACAACAGGTAATGATTATGTGGGAATCAATCCTGACAACCGGAATTTTTATGCTGACCGTGAGCGTGAGTTTAAAGCGGACGGGGAGGGAACTAATACCGGCATATACAAAAGTCTTTGTAGCATAAACAGTAAAGATGAAGTAAGACCCAAAGGAGCTAATGTGAGGAATTTTGCCTCTTATGTAACATTCAGGGCGAAAGTTTCTTATTATGTCGAACCTATGCCTGATGGTTATACGTCAACTACTGACGGGTTAAGTAATGAAGAAGACTGGGCAATGAAGGCACCAGCCGTTCATGAGAATACTTCCAATGCCATGTTGCGCACAGGAAACGCCACTTATACCATTCACTTGGGGTATTGCGAAGGAAAAGAAGGAGGTCAACCTACATTGACTACTGCTCAGGATTTCCATTGTCGCCGGAATACGAAATATGACTATACAGTGACAGTAAACGGGTTGAAGAATATTGTGGTGGAAGCAATCAACCGCACTGACGAGGGAAATCCCGGAGCGGAAGGAGACGTGACTGATGCGGGAAAAAGCCAAGTGATAGAACTGGATGCCCACTATACAGTGTTCAATATTCAGCTAACTAACCGGCAACGAACAAATCTGAAGTGGAGAATCAGTGCGCCATACGGTGCAACCACGCATACATTGAAATGGTTGGATAGTGGAACTGAAGGAAACGGGAATCCGACATCGGACACAGAAGTGAATAGAAAAAATAAATTCTATAATTGGATTCGGTTTAAACCGGCTCCCAGCGAAGGGCTTTATGCCATTTATCGAGAATTTAATATTGATAATGGAATTGCTGATACAGACTTGTGGACATTGGAGGATTTACGGGATGTGGAAAACCATCCGGGCATTGACGAACAAGGGAACGTGCTGACTGCTGATGGGGATGATACCACTTCCCATTGGTATACCGTTTTTGTGAATGAGCATGTTTACGAAGAGGATGCCGATGAAACGAAAAACAATTGGAAAAATTATGTTGACATTGGTGATAGAACGGTATGGCTGAATACGGAAATCTATCACGAATCCGATGATAAGGAAAGTGTATATATGCAGTCACAATATATGATAACTCAAAAGTCCATACAGACATACTATAACAGAAATAGCGAAGGGCTGAATGCTATATTGGGAATGGAATATGAGAATGAAAGTTATGGTTTGAATTTGCGGTGGGATGGAAATATCCCTACTCCTAATGGAACTTATACGGATGGAAAGGATGAATCAATAACGATGAATGGTTGGAATGCTGATAATGGACGTTGGAATGAATGGTATTATTTATCGACTGATCATACTATTGTAAATAAGACAGGTAAAGACTGGAATGGATTAAATGGCATTCTTCAAGCGGTTCAAAAATTGAATGGTAGGACTTTTATCCCTCGGGGTGTAAGCCCAGCTATCGAGAACCGCCAAAATGAAAATAAACTAAAAACTTATCCGGCTGTATATGCCTTGCAACCGTTTTACACACAAAATTGGCAACGAGGTACAGATCCGACAGATACCTATGAATATTACGATATTTTGTCTGTGTGCATGAATCGTAACCGCGACTTGAATGGCAATGGAAAAATCGATAAAGATGAATTGAGGTGGTATTTGCCTGCCTCGGGCAAATATCTGCGTATGATTTTAGGGCGACACTCCATGAAGACTCCATTGATGGACTATGATGGCACGACTAAATTGCCTTATGGCTCAGGATCGGCAAACAATGCTCGTTTCCATTATGCTACAAGTGATAAAATTATGTTATGGGTGGAGGAAGGAGTTTCAACTAGTAAGATAAAGGATAACAATCAGGGTAGTGCCAATGACTATTCGGTTCCCCCTTGGCAGGTACGTTGTGTGCGCAATCTTGGAGTTAATTTAAATCTAATTTTAAATAATGATCCTGTTCAAACGGCCTATCGGTTGGACGAAGACAATCCAAACATTGTAGTATTGGAGTATTATGATGCATCTTCTGTACGTGGTGCTATTAGAGGACATTTGCAGGTGCATTATGTAAATTCAAATAGTAATATGGTGGCCAGACGATTTGAATATGCTCAGAATCCTTGTACTCCGAATAATACCCAGCTTGCTTCAGATGCAGCTGTGAAATTTAGCAGTGTTGCTGGAAATTTGGAATTGGATGGTTCTGGAACAAATTATGTGCTGGATTGGACTACTTCTGTGAATGGCAATCAGATTTGCGGAACATATTCTCAGGAAAGTGATGGAAGTGATAGGGGAACGTGGCGTGTGCCTAATCAGAAAGAGCTTACCATCATGAGGCGTCTGGGGATATGTAATAACGATGATAATAGTTATAAATGGATGTCCTGCACTCAGGAATTTTATCCTCAACCCAGTAATATGCGTCGTTTCTTTGGTGTTCATAAAGGAGGATCAACTGTAGGGCATCTGGGTGGTTCATTGAGAATCCGCTGTGTGCGCGATGTCATAGGGCAATGAATCTGATAGGTTTACTATAGTATATTCATTGGGGAGCCGCTTAAGATTTCCCAAGAAACAGCTATTTGCTTCTTGGGGAATTTTTAGATGTTCAGAATCTATAGGAAAAAATAGAAAACAGTAAAATCTTGATTCCTAGGCGGAATCGGGATTTTTTTGTTTTCCGTGGAAATGTAAAAAAACGACAGGATCCGTGCCGGTGGCCGTTACCTTTCGTGTTTTCACCTGTCAGGGCAGACGCATTAAAAATTATTTTCCTGTAAAAGTTGTGACAAATATTTTT
>BLLV01000065.1 GCA_011959205.1 Bacteroidaceae bacterium | reverse complement strand
AGCTATACGTCAAGGTGAGGAAGATATAAAGAATGGCAATTATATAGCACAGAAAAATTGATATACAATCAATTAGAGTTCCCATCCTCTTAACTGGGTAACGATTTAGAAACGAGCAAACTACACATATTCGCCATATTTCGCATTAAGTCAAAAGAACACTTTTTGGTTTACAAAAACACAAATAGATTTTCAATAATCGGTTAACCACACAGGCAATAATTATCGGAATTCCTGCTGCTCCAATTTATTTTCTCATATTTATTCATCATATAATTGCTGCTACCATACAATAATCCACTGAAATATACTTTTTAAGGGGATAACTATTTACTGAGATATTCAGCAAATGCCCCCTTTTTACCAATCCGTGTCTTTATGTCTCTATACCCTATTACAATAATGCAAGCAATTGAGCCAAGTCCGTAATAATCACATCAGGAACAGATTCGTCAATAACTTCTCCCCCCCAGCCTTCTCCTTTCAACCAAACCACACGGCAACCTACAGCTTTGGCCGGAACAACATCTTTTGAGAAAGAATCTCCAACCACCAGCACATTCTCTGCCGCAAATCCCATAGCATCTACTCCAAGTCTATAAATAGCAGGATCCGGTTTACGAACCCCCACTACAGAGGATTCAATAATCTCATCAAAGAAATCCAAAAGCCCGAAGTCTTTTAAAATGGTCTGGATATTACCATAAAAATTAGAAACCAACACCAATTTATATTTCTCCGCCAGCTTTTCCACTACCGGACGGGTTATCTGCAATATATCCAACACATACCCATAACAGCTGTCTGCCACCTTTGTGGCATAAGATTGCAATTGCGACTCATCCATAGGCAGCTTTCTCTGCTCAGCCAGCCATTCCACCTGAAGTTTGGTCTTGATGGAAAGCACATCATGAAAATTATGCCAAGGCTGTACAAAAGGGTATCTGGCCAGCGCTCTTTCCCCGAAGACATACGCCTCACGGAAACTTTCCTTATCCACCGGCACCTGATGTTCCATATACTTAGTCCATAACACTTCTGCCCAATGACGGCTGTTCGTATCTATTGTACCGCCATAATCAAATATAACTCCCTGAATATTTTTCAATGTATCCATTATCTTACTTTATTAGCAGGTGTACCGTTGCCGACTTTCATCAGCAACACACCAATTACAATCCAAATCAATTCACGTACACGAGTTATCAATCCGGTATATACACCGAAAGCCCCCGGAATGGCCAGTCCTCCTACGGCTAAGGCAAAACCTCCTTCGCGCGCTCCCAATTGCATAGGCGAGAAAAAGAACAAATTGGCAAACAAAGAAGTAAATGCCATAATCAGGATACAAGCCGGAAAACTAACATCTGTTGTCAGAATATTCAATATGAAATACACTTCCAGACATCCTATAATCCGGGCTATGAATTCCAGACTCAACGAGGCATAAAATGTAGTTCTACGCTGTTTATGCAGTTCCGCTATCTGACTGTCCACACGTTCCAAAGCCTCACGTTTGTTTTCCGAAAAACGTTTGGCCCATCCTTTGACAAAAGGAATATACTGAAGCAATTTTAAAGTACGGACAGCCATGCCGTTCTTGTATCCTTTCATAAAAAAATAAATGGCTAAAAGAGAAACCGCACCCACAATGGCCAGCATAGTCCCCATGACAATATCCACAGGGCGTAAAACCAAGTACAGGAAAATAGAAAAAAACCAAAAGCAAAAATGCGAGAAAATATGCATCATCACATAAAGAATAACCGACGACGTCGCCTTACTGCCCCCCACATAAGGGGTCAGCTCCATGATACGGTAAGGCTCTCCCCCCATCAATCCTACCGGAGTGGCATAATTCAGTGCAAATCCGGAAACAGTCAGTTTATAAACTTTCCAAAATGGAATAGGTGTTCCCTTTTTTCCATCCCGAATGATAATGTACCAGGAAAGGGTATTGAACAGATAAATGATAATCCATAACCCGACTACAGCCGGCAACCAAATTCCTGCCCGGCGCAAGTTAGCCAGCAGTTCATCATACTCCATATCAAAAGAACAGAGCATCACTACGATAGCTACAATTCCAAATATCAGGAATATATTTCTATATTTACTTTTCACTTCGTCGTGTATTTATAATATAATCGTGCACAAACCGCCTCGTGGCAATGGCGCATATATACAAACAAAGAGGTCATAACAACAACCTCGAACGCAAAATACCACCATGGCTCACCCATCAGCAAACTGATATATAAAGCAATGGCACGTGTATTGAAAGTCAAAATATTGGTGTATTTCATCAAAGGTTTGCTGGCCGCACGAAATTCATCCCGTAATTCCTGTGGGATATTATCTCCATACTTTTCCTTTACCAAAGCATAAAATTGCTGGAAATTAGGAGTCATTCTTTCTTGCTGACGTGTATAATTACCATAAAAATACAAGAATGCTTTCCACCAGAAGTTCCCCTTCCAAGGCAGACTATAGAATATTTCACGTTGTTGTTTGAAATTGTCCAATTCGCTTCCACTTTTTCCTTTCAGAAAGTATAAATGAATATTGCGGTAATAATCTGCCAAGGTACATTGTTTACTGTGACAAACAGTACCCGAGAAAGCCGCCAATATCCAAATAAAAATACCCCAGTGCATCCCGTCACCGATGTGGAACGGCATGGGTTGGTTCATCAGTCTGAGACAAATCGCCACATAAATGGTAAAAAACCAAAGATCACCGGCAAATCCGTCCAACATACGCCCCCACTGGGTTTTCTGTCCCGTCAGACGTGCCAATTGCCCGTCCGCACTGTCATAATGATTGGCCCACATCAACAAAAGGATGCCAATAAGAGTATGTTTCATATCGGGATAATAAAACATCACTCCCGCACCTATACCTAAAATGATAGAAAAAATGGTTACCACATTAGGGTGCACCTTCAATTTCTTAAAGAATAACGCCCATGCATAACCTATGGGACGGTTGAAATAAATATCCAGGAACTCCTCTGTGTCCATGGATTTGAAAGAAGCCTCTATTCCTTTCTTCTCACTTTCTGTACTCATGTCTTTTTTATTTCATTTGCTTTTTAGCCCGGTTATAAATGCACTCCGCAATTTTACCTCCCGCTTCTTCACGGCAACGGGCAAAGCTGGGCCAGTCATTAAAATCGATTATCCGCAATGTTCCGTCAGCTGAAATCACACAATCACCTCCGTAAATGGGAACATTCAACGCCTCGGCTGCTTTATCACTTTGCGTTTTCAATTCCTCTACACTAAAAGGAAATCCTTTAGCTATTCCGTTTATTTTCTCCAGACCAAACTTGCTGTGCGAACAAGGAGACGGATAAAACCAATAAAAGAAATCGGTTCCATGCACTCCGTAGAATTTCACCAAGTCACCTTGCAAATGTTCGTTTATGACCGCAACAGGAATACCACGTTTACGGAAATCAGCCAATATGTCTTCCACCTCTTCCTTACAGGTGGCGTAGGCTACATCTTCTTTCACCATAGCGTGGGAATCTCCCCGTTTCACCCAGCAAGGGTAACAATTTTCCAAATACTCGTCTGCTGTGGAAATTATAAAACTTTGCGGATGAGGGATCCCGCTCTTTATAAGTAATTCCGTCATGGATTTACGCACGCAATTATCTATGCCGTAGGCCGAGTTTATCACCAACGCACCTTCATCCTCCAAAGACCTCAAACGAGCTATCGTTACTTTATCACGAGCCATATCAAAAATAATATCCCCTTTGATATCCTGTTCCACGAAATCTTTCTCAGCATAAACATTCACTTCACATCCCAACCTCCGTAACTCTTCCGCCACCTTATTGAATATGGCGGCATCATTGTCCACATGATTAGGTGAATATTCATTTCCACGGCTTACTCCTATTATTGAAATCACATCCATTCCTTTTGTTGTGTTTAAATTACTCCTCCTTACCGGCCAGAAAATTTTCAGCTTTCACGATATCACCAGCATGATCTACATCCAGAATCTTTGTAAAAGGATAAGCTTTTAATCTCAAGCCGTCGGCCACCAGCTGCCGTTGAAAGTTACGCATACGTGACATGCCTTTCTCCATACACCCGTGCAACGTCTTAACAGCTGCCGGAGTCAGACAATAAATACCTCCTGATATATAACGGCATCCGGAAGTCGCCTCATCATGAAAACCGATTATATTCAAAGCACTGTCCGTAGATATATAAAGCGGTTTCTCATCATCTATAAAATCAGTCACCGCCATGCATCCGTCCGCATCCGATTGTTTGAACGCTTCAATAAAAGTCGAGAATTCCTCCTCACGGAATATCGTATCCACAGTAGTCAGACAGAATTTATCATCTTGCAAGTAAGGACTCAGTTCATAAAAGCTATGCATAGAGCTGAGGGTAGTTTTCACAACTACTTCCAATGGAACCTCCGCCCTTTCCTGTAGTTTCGCCAAATGCTCTTTCGTCAACTGATTTTCATTATTAATAATGACTACCACTTCGTCAGCCCCATTACGTACAAAAATCTGTATCAAGCGATCAATCATGGCAACTCCGTTCAGTTGCACCAAAGGTTTGGGCAAAGCAACCCCCTCTTGCGAAAGCCGGGAACCTTCACCCGCTGATATAATTGCAAATTTCATTTCTACTCTTTTCTTGAAATTACATTTTAAACCAACCATCCATTAATCTTCGTCATCAATGGTATCCAACTTCAGTTTGTCGCTGTCATCGCGTTTTTCATAATATTGTTTACGCAGCGGATGCGCATGAATCTCTTTCTCGACAACGCGATGGCGGAAAACATCCATAGCCACATAAATGGCCTGACGGAAAGAATCCTCCAAGGCAATTCCTTGTCCGGCAATATCATACGCAGTACCATGTGCCGGAGAAGTACGTACAATGGGAAGCCCCGCAGTGTAATTCACTCCTTCATCCATAGCCAAAGCTTTAAAAGGAGCCAATCCCTGATCATGATACATAGCCAGAATTCCATCAAAATGAGTATAGTTGCCAGAACCCATAAAGCCATCCGCCGGATAAGGCCCGAAACACTGAATACCTTTGGCAACCATTTCTTTTATTGCCGGTATTATAATATCACTCTCTTCCGTACCAATCAATCCCCCATCACCCGCATGAGGATTTAATGAAAAAACAGCTATACGCGGACAGTCGATGCCAAAATCCTCTTTTAAAGAACGATGGAAAATAGACAACTTTTCCATAATCAGTTCCTTGGTGATATCCTGTGCTATCTCACACACAGGAACATGACCGGTCACCAAAGCTACCCGGAAATCATTCTTCAATAAAATCATCAACGCCTTCTGTCCTTCACCCACACGTTCTTCAATATATTCTGTATGACCGGGGAAATGAAAACTTTCCGACTGAATGGTATGCTTATTGATAGGAGCAGTTACCAAAACATCGATCATCCCCTCCCGATAGTCCTGCAAAGCTCTCTCCAACGCATCCAAAGCTGCTTTACCAGCCTCCGATGTCGGTTTAGAGAGTTCCACCTTCAATTCGTCTTCCGTACAATTCACGATACTCAGTTTATCCGACTGAGCATCACCAGCCGAATTGACAATACTGAAATTGGTCTGGATATCCATTGCTTTACGATGATAAGCAGCCACTTTGGGTGACCCATATATAATAGGTGTACAAAGTTCCAGCATGGTAGGGTCAGAGAAAGTTTTTAAAATCACCTCATATCCCACCCCGTTGATATCCCCGTGGGTAATACCAACCCGTATTTTGTAGTTATCTTCCATCTATAAATATTTATAATTTCCAATTAGTCTACCTGCTTCGTAGTATCTTCCTTTTCTTCTATAATATTACCACTTATCACGATTTCATCAATCAGACTTTCATTAGGTAATCTCAATGTATAAAGTGAAGCCTCCATCTGACGCATCAGGTTGCGTTTTAATTTATCCGGTGAATAAATAAAGGCTTCCACCACAATGACACGGCCGTTGGCACGATCCACACGTGCATGAGACACAAACGGCCCCCCCCCATCATGTCACCTTCCATTTCCCATAATCCGCGAGCTTCTTGTGCATACTCTCCCTTTACAACAATATCTTCCACATCCACAAACATAGAGTCGGTTGCCATATACATCCCTTCACGTTCACCCGGAATATTTGCTTTCATGACAGAATCACGTTTATGAATGAAATACTCTTTGGTAAAGGTGCCCTTGTCTGTATAAGGATAAGAGTACATTACAAAATTCATATCCGCCGTAGCGCGATTGGTAGAAGCCCACAAAAAGTCTTTACCTTCTTTATAATTAGCCAGTTCTACAGGCACCCAAATATCACAACCAAAAAGGCTTCCCACTTTAGTGGAAATCACATCGTTATGTTTTTGTTTCAACAAGGATACCTGACGATTCATTTCAGACTTCACAAAGAAATCTATAATCACCTTACTGTTCTTTGCCACAAATTCCTCAAATTCTTTTTCATCAGGAGCCTGAATAGTCATAATCATCTGTGGAGCAGCATAAACATTACGGGAAAACTTAAGTTTGGGCTGAGTATAAATATCTTGAATATCCACAACAATGATATTACGGAATATTTTCAGCACACGATCAAAATGTTGAGGGTCTACATTTGATATACGAAACGAACGCTCCGCCTGAGGCAGTCCGGGCACATTGGTATCCAATACATCAAACAATGCGCGTCCTGCCGGACGATCCCATACTGGTTTATTTACTACGACCAATACTTCGTAAGGTCTACCGCTGGATGTGGGAGTAAACAAGTTCTTTTGTCCCTTTTTACAAGAAGCCAGTACCAGAACCACCAGTACCAAACTTAAATAAAATGCGATTCGTTTCATAATTCTATGGTATTATTGTTGTTATTTACTGTAGTGTAACACCTTTCTCTTTCTGTTGTTTAGCCGTCGACAACATTCCACAAGCTGCAAAAATATCCTCTCCTCTTGAAGCACGGATCGTAGCAAATACGCCATGCTGCGTCAAGTAATCACGGAAGGCAACCATTGCTTCCATATCTACCCCCTCCAAATCCACATTGGGAATGGCATGAAACCGGATCAAATTGACACGGCATTCAATACCGCGCAAAAGTTTCACAATCTCTTTAGCATAAATAAGTGAATCGTTCACCCCTTTGAATACGATATATTCAAAAGACAAACGCCGATGTTTGCTGAAATCATAATGACGCAATATATCAATAATTTCCGTAATGGAAAAAGCTTTCTCGGCAGGCATCAAATCCCTTCGTTGCAAAGGGACCGGAGTATGCATACTGATGGCCAGATGGCAGTCGCTTTCATTCAAAAAGCGTTCCAGCCCTTTCTTTAAGCCCACAGAAGAAACAGTGATGCGTTTCGGACTCCAGCCGTAACCATATTCTGAGGTCAGAATCTCAAGCACTTTCAACACCTCGTCCAAGTTATCAAAAGGCTCTCCCATCCCCATGAAAACAATATTAGTCAACTTATCCCTTTCGGGGATAGAATAGATCTGGTTTAATATTTGACCGGCAGTCAGGTTAGCTGTAAAGCCCTGCTTTCCGGTCATACAAAATTTGCAATTCATCTTGCATCCCACTTGCGAGGAAACGCAAAGTGTGGCACGGTCTTCATCGGGTATATAAACAGCCTCAATAAAGTGAGAGGCCGGTGTGCGGAAAAGATATTTCACCGTGCCGTCTACAGAACGCATTTCTTCCACCGGAGCAGACGCACCTACCTCATATCCACTTTTCAAAGCCTCGCGATGCTTTAATGACAAATTGGTCATCTCGTCTATCGTTGCCACTTTTTTATCATACAACCAAGACGTTATCTGCTTTGCGGCAAATTTAGGCATTCCCAGGTTCTTTACAATCTGTTGAACCTCATTCAATGTCCTGCCAAGTAATGCTGTTTTCGGAGTTTCCATTTATATTTAAAAGACAATTAGCGTACAAAGGTAGAGAAAAAATAAGATATATTACCTATCTTTGCCGTGAGAAATACTTTTTAACAATGAGAAAAACAATTAATTGCTTTATACCTTATATGGAAGGCACAGCGGCAGAGCAGACAATCCATGCTTTAAAAGAAAGTGGCATAGTCAGCAAAATCTATCTGCTGGCCATCGAACCCGACAAGACATTATCCGCCCCCGAAGGATGCGAAATATTGCCCGTTGATACATTAACCAGTTCCAAAACAATGAAGGTGATTGCCGAAAAAGCAGACACGCCTTATCTCTTGCTCTACACCAAGACCTCAGCCTTGGAACTGGCTTACAGGGCACTGGAACGCATGACCGACTTCCTGCAGGACAGAGAATGCGGTATGGTCTATGCCGACCATTATGAATGGAAAAACGGAGAAAAGAAGAAACATCCCGTCAACGACTACCAGGCCGGCAGTGTGCGCGATGATTTCGACTTCGGTCCGCTGCTGATATTCAACAGAACAGAATTCATCCTCGCCAGCCTCCTGATAACTGGAGAAAGAAAGTATGCCGCCCTTTATGAGCTGCGCCTGCTCCTTACCCTCCATTCTCAGCTGGTACATATCAACGAATATCTCTATACGGAAACAGAAAGTGACAACCGCCTGTCCGGCGAAAAGCAGTTCGACTACGTAAATCCCCGCAACAGGGAGGTACAGATAGAAATGGAAGAAGTGTTCACACTGTACTTGAAATCCATCAATGCCCTCCTTGAACCCGTGTGTGTGGAAACGGATGTAAAGAAAGGAAAATTCGAGTATGAAGCCTCTGTCATCATCCCCGTGCGCAACCGCGCCCATACCATTGACGATGCCATCCGGTCGGCACTCGCACAAGAAACACGCTTTCCATTCAACATCATCATCGTGGACAATCACTCGACAGACGGAACCACAGAAATCATCGGTCAATACAAGGACAACAAAGCGGTAATCCACCTTCAGCCCCAACGTACCGACCTAGGCATAGGGGGATGATGGAACCTGGCCATCAACCACCCCCGGTGCGGACGCTTCGCCATACAGCTTGACAGCGATGACCTGTACAGCGACACCCATACCCTGCAAACCATCGTAGACACGTTCTACAGAGAACAGTGCGCCATGGTGATAGGAACTTACCGCATGACAGACTTCCAGCTGAACACCATCGCCCCGGGAGTGATAGACCATAGCGAGTGGACGAAAGAGAACGGACACAACAACGCATTGCGCATCAACGGTCTGGGGGCTCCGCGCGCATTCTTCACCCCTATCCTGCGCGAAACAGGCGTGCCCAATGTCAGCTACGGAGAAGATTACGCACTGGGACTCATTTTCTCGCGCCAATATAAGATAGGAAGAATCTATGATGTACTCTATCTGTGCCGCCGCTGGGAAGGAAACTCGGATGCCGCCCTGAGCATAGAGCAGACCAATGCCAACAATCACTACAAAGACAGCCTGCGCACCCGTGAACTGGGAATCCGCAAAAAATATACAGAAGAGCTGAAGAACCGGAATGAAATCAAGCGATTTATAGACAGCCAACTGGCGTGCTGGCCACTGGCACACCACAACCACGAGGCATTACAGACTGTACAGACCAAGGAACTGTCCATAAACGGCTACACATTTGTGGTACAGTGCAATGCACAGCGTGCGGTTTCGACTACCGCCAAAGTGGATAAGGACAGCATCCAAGCACGCCCCTGTTTCCTGTGCAAGGAAAACCAACCCAAGGAGCAGAAAGCACTGGAAACCATCACTGCAAACAGAATATGCGTTAACCCTTATCCCATATTGCCGGATCACCTCACTATCGCCCATAAAGATCACATCCCCCAACTCATGGATGAGAATATTTTCAGTTACGATGACGTCCGTGCATTCGTACAGAAATATCCGGACTACGCCCTATTCTATAATGGAGCACATTGCGGAGCCTCTGCACCGGACCATCTCCATCTGCAAGGAGTCAGAAAAACAGATGTTCCCATCATCCCGAACGTACAACAGCTGATAACCCACGCACAGACAATCGATATACGCAGCACATATTTTTCCTACCTAGAAGAAGAGGAAGATTATCCACTATATTGTAGCCGAATTTACCTCAACACCAAGGACTATTTCTGTCCTTTGGTGATCCTCTCAAGCAACACGCATTATGACGACTCCCTGTTATACAGCGCCCTCGCCGCTTTCCCACCGGATGAAGACGGAAAAGAAGCGAAGTTCAACCTGCTGTTATGGAAGGAAGGCCATCTATACTATACGGTGATTTTTCCCCGCAGCAAGCACCGTCCCGACTGCTACTTTGCAGAAGGCAGTGAACAGATGCTCATCAGTCCGGGAGCTTTGGACATGGCTGGCGTAATCGTCACCACCCGTCAGGAAGATTTCGACAAAATAACAGAAGAAAAAGTGGCATCCATCATAAAAGAAGTGGGAATAACGGTAGAAGAAGCTGAAAAGATACCCGGACGTTATTTTGACGAGAAAGCAAAAAGAAAGAGAAAATACGAAGAGATGAAGGAATTACGGCAAGCCCAAAAACAAGACGAATAACAATGAAAGAACCCGAAATAAGCGTAGGAATAGTAAACGCACAAGAAATTCATTTTTCACTGAACGGCAATTTTTTCGCCAAAGGAGAAACGGTCTGCGGCGAGCAGCAAGTAGCCTTCAGCGAAGGAGGCATCCTGTGGAATGGTAATCTTTACCGCGAACTGACCTTCACTCCACAAGACGAGCACGCCTCTTTTTCACTATATGACGTAACCATCGGAATTAATTTTCACTGGGAACGGCAAGAAACCCAAAGTTTTATGGGAACACTGAAACTAGTGGTGGACGAAGGCAAAATCACCGCTATCAACATTCTTCCCGCCGAAGATTATCTGATAAGTGTCATCTCCTCGGAGATGAACGCCACTTCCTCTTTGGAGTTTCTGAAAGCCCATGCCGTAGTTTCACGGAGCTGGCTGTTTGCCCAAATAGAAAAGCGCAAGGCCTTGAGTGACAAAAACGAAGGCTTTTTCTCCTTTATCAAGACCGATAGCGAATACATCCGCTGGTATGACCGCGAAGACCATACCATATTCGATGTTTGCGCCGATGACCATTGCCAGCGCTACCAAGGAATAACCAAAGCATCCAGCGCCGCCGTGACCGAAGCGGTAAGAGCCACCCGCGGACAATTACTGATGTATGGACGCGGCATCTGCGACGCCCGTTTCTCCAAATGTTGCGGAGGGGCAAGCGAGGAATTCGGATGCTGCTGGGAAGACAAGAATTACCCCTACTTGTCTACAATCCGCGATGCGGAAGAGGAGGAAAATCGCCCGCTGCCCGATCTGACCCAAGAGAAAGAGGCAGAGCGTTGGATACGCACCTCTCCTGTTTCGTTCTGTGACACCCACGATAAAAAAGTAATCTCACAAATACTGAACAACTACGATCAGGAAACAACAGATTTCTATCGTTGGAAAGTACGTTATTCACAAGCAGAGCTAGCCGAACTGATCCGTCAAAACACAAAATCGGATTATGGAGACATCATCGACCTGGTTCCCGTCCAACGCGGCAAATCCGGACGTATCTGCAAACTGAAAATTGTAGGTTCACTGAAAACATTGACTATCGGAAAGGAACTGGAGATACGCCGTACCTTGTCCTCGTCCCATCTATTCAGCTCAGCTTTTGTGGTAGATAAAGGAGAATTGAAAAATGGCGTTCCCGAATGGTTCCTGCTGACCGGCGCCGGCTGGGGACATGGAGTAGGCCTCTGCCAAATCGGAGCCGCCGTAATGGGAGAACGGGGATACACCTACGACGAAATCCTGTTGCATTACTATAAAGGTGCGGACATCCGCCGTTTTTATTAACCGGTCTTCCCCGCCCACATACTGGGCGGGGAGTCCATCCGGAGTCTTTAAAATGAAAGGAATGATGAAAAACAAACAGACGTCACCGTGGGCATGGATCCCCACCTTATACTTTGCACAAGGACTGCCCTACGTAGCAGTAATGACCATTTCAGTCATTATGTATAAAAGGCTGGGGATCAGCAATACCGAACTGGCTTTTTATACCGGTTGGCTCAGCCTTCCCTGGGTCATCAAGCCTTTGTGGAGTCCTTTCATTGATCTTATCAAGACCAAACGCCGGTGGATTGTCGCCATGCAACTTTTAATCGGTTCAGGACTGGCAGGCATCGCTTTCACCATCCCTACCGAGCATTTTTTCCAACTCACCCTGGCAGTTTTCTGGTTACTGGCATTTAGTTCCGCCACGCACGACATTGCCGCCGACGGCTTTTACATGCTGGCACTGGACTCGCATCAGCAAGCCCTGTTTGTAGGAATCCGCAGCACCTTCTACCGCATCGCCACCATTGCGGGACAAGGGCTGCTTATCATGCTGGCGGGGAGGCTGGAAATAGTAACAGGAAATATACCCTACGCATGGTCCGTCACCTTTTTAGTATTGGCCGGACTTTTCCTTGGGATATGGATTTATCATAAGTTTATTCTTCCCCGTCCGGATTCGGATCATGCAGCCCAAAAAGCTTCCGCTTCTACCCTGCTCAAAGAATTCTTTGGCACTTTTGCCAGCTTCTTTCAAAAAAAGCAGGCAGGTGTAGCCATCCTCTTCATGTTGCTCTACCGGTTGCCGGAAGCACAACTGGCAAAGATGTGCATTCCTTTCCTTATAGACCCCGTCGAGAAAGGCGGCCTGGGGCTGACTACCGAGGAGATAGGCTTCGTACAAGGAACCGTCGGCATCATCGGCCTCACCCTCGGAGGCATTTTAGGAGGGATAGCCGTAGCCCGTGGCGGACTGAGACGATGGTTGTGGCCGATGGTATGGGCCATTTCCCTGCCCGATTTAGTCTATGTTTACCTCAGTTATGCCCAGCCCGATTCCTTATATCTTATTAATGTTTGCATTTTCATAGAGCAGTTCGGTTACGGGTTCGGCTTCACAGCCTATATGCTTTACCTTATTTATTTTGCAGACGGAGAGCACAAAACAGCACATTATGCCATTTGTACCGCATTTATGGCATTAGGCATGATGATTCCGGGAATGGTTGCCGGCTGGCTTCAGGAACAGATGGGATACAACCATTTCTTTATCTGGATTATGATATGTTGCGCTGTAACCTTTGGGGTGACGGCACTATTAAAGATTGACCCGGAATTCGGCAAGAAAAAAGATTGATGCCAATGATGAAGAATACACCTACAGACAGAGGCTTTACCCTCTTTCTCCAACAGAGTTTTTCATTTCTGCTACCACTACTGAGCTTTTACCAGAGGTAACAATCTAAATATAAGCACCTCTTATAATACTTTTCTCATCACGACTTGAATTATTCCCACAAAAAGGAACATATATTTAAGAGGAATTCTTCCGCTCCTTTTGAAAAAAGATAAGGAACTTCCGAACAATACATGCTTATTTTTTGCTACATTCAGCCGCATGATGTTTCGGTTTCAACAGGATAAACCAAAGTTTCAGTTTAAAAGAAAAAAAATCTTTTTTAAGACAGAAAAACAGAAAATAATGTTATACTTGCACTCTCAAACCAAAAAACTGCCTAGAAAGAGTATGTCATTGAATCTAACAGAAGAACAAATCATACAATTAGCTCCGGATACAGCTTCCGTCAAAGCAGGAAAAGGACTGGCCACCAAAGCTAAATGGATTTTACTGGAATACAACAACCGTGCCATTTGGGGACATTGCCAAGGAAGTGGGAAAACACCCTATCAAACTGTAATCGACACCCAGAATATCGCATTCAAGTGTTCCTGCCCGAGTCGAAAATTCCCATGCAAACACGGATTAGGACTATTGCTATTGTATGCTGCACAGCCTGGGCTCTTTAAAACAGCGGATGAACCTGACTGGGTAACCACATGGCTTGCCAAACGGGAAGAAAAAGCCGAAAAAAAAGAGCAAAAGGCCAAAAGTAATACCCCCATAGACGAAGCGGCACAAGCCAAACGACAAGCCATGCGTCACCAAAAGGTACTTAATGGCATGGACGATCTTGAAACATGGATGAAAGACTTACTGCGAAACGGCTTAATCAATGTACCTGAACGAGCTTATACTTTATTTGATAACATGGCTCGCCGCATGGTAGACGCCCAGG
This sequence comes from Bacteroidaceae bacterium, assembly GCA_011959205.1. Taxonomy (GTDB): domain Bacteria; phylum Bacteroidota; class Bacteroidia; order Bacteroidales; family Bacteroidaceae; genus Phocaeicola. Next base: position 28,250 of record BLLV01000065.1, on the reverse strand, counting down.
CTCCCGGATTGGCCAACCGACTGAAAGCCATGCAGGAAATAAATTTCTATGATGAAAGTTGGAAATACAATCTGACTGACCAACTAGGGAAATTATACCTGCTGATAAAAAGCTACAGAAATCTGGACAGCCTGACACAGGAATGGCAGGATGAAATTCGTACACAAACAGGTTATCCGCAACCCAAAGAAGAAGTATTGGCCGGAGAAGCGATAACAGATCATTGGATGGTGCTTCACAAAAGGAGTCAGAAAATCAACGAACTGAATACCGAAACCTACTGGATGTATGGACAAAGAAGCGGACGATTTGCAATCTTCCTCAGTTTTACAACACCCGGAACATTACCGGAACTGAATCTAGTGCCTGGCAGCATATACAAAGGCAGCCTCTGCTTCTATAAAGGCGTAGGGACTCTGCGAGCCTTATTTAAGGAATGTACACTATCTCAGGAAACATTCATTCCTCTTTTCTGTCATGATCTGAAAGAAGCTACTGCCCTCTATCGGAATACAATGAAATTAAATCCATTCTCCGAAAATGTACCCATATTGGCAGAGAACCTACGATTAACCACAAACAGTAAACAACTCTATGTACAGGATGCCAATAAGGAACTGATTCCTGTGCAAATGCAGGACACCGTTAAAATAGATATTCTATCCATCACTGGCGGAAAACCTTTTGCCGCTTTCTTTCTGGCAAATGCCAATCACTGGGAATTAAACACAATATGGTATCAATCTAATTATTACCTTTGGAGAGATGAACGTAACTGAACCTATCATTCATGCAGTATTGCTGGGAACAGCAACTAAAGAATTCACGTCCAACGGTTTCCCTCCATCATTGGAAGAAACTTTCCGCGCTGTACAAAAAAAAGCCGAAGACCCGGAAGCAGCCCTTTATCAGATGACTGCATTCACCTTTGCGCACCATCGGGCAGGGATTACCCCCTTGGCTGCCGGAAATATAACAGAAATAAAGGAAGCGACGGAAGACATAATGCCCTATTTTAGCCGGGAAGTGGGTGAGCTTCTTACACAACTAAAGGCAAACCGCAACCGTTATTTTCTATTGTATGCTTACCGAAAAGCTACAGCCTGCCGGAAGCTTATTCCACCATTCTATCTGCGACCACTGATATCACATGCGTTTGACCGTAACAATCCAGACAAACAGGAAGAACAGGCACTCCTTTCCGCCCTGGCCGGAAACAGAGGCAGATGGCTTCTTACCCACATGGAACTGCCCGACTGGCAAGCGGCCGGAAACGAAACTTGGGAAACAGCTTCCCACGAAGAAAGAAAACGCATGTTGCGTCAACGGAGAAAAGAAAATCCGGAACAAGGGATCGCCCTATTACAAACCGAACTGAAAAACGAATCGGCTGCCCATCGGGACGAACTGATACAGTGCCTGCAAATCGGCCTGAGTAAGTCCGATGAGCCTTTCTTGCAAGAAATAATATCAACCGACCGAAGTAGCAACGTAAAACAGACTGCCAAAAATCTGCTGTATCGCATTCCCGACTCGGAAATAGTACAGAAATGCTGCGATTTGCTGCGCGGAAAGCTTCATTATAAGATGCTGTTGGGATGGTCATACGAGAAACTGGAATACACTCCTGAAATGAAGAGAATGGGACTGGAAGAAGTGAGCTACAATAAAAAAGAAAAGGATGACGAATTTTTGTTGCGCCAACTTGCAGAACGTGTACCACTCAGTTTCTGGATGGAATTGTTTGACTGTTCACCGGAAAAAGCGGCAAGCAAATTAGCCAAGAGACCTCCTTTCGGTTCCTTTTTCAACATTGGGGTTCCCATAGAAAACTTTAACGACAACTTATGGGCTTACCATACTTTGAAAGAAAATCCGAATGAAGGCAACAATATCCACTTGATAAAACTCTTGACGCCGGAACAACGGGAAGATATCAATTTCCAGAGAACCAACAAAAACTTCTACATTCCCGACTCATGGTTCAATACCGACGGACGAGAATGGGGGGTCAAATTCTCCATGCGGATCTTGCAACTACTGATCCAAAGCGACTACTATTATTATTCCAAGGAGCTGGCAGAACAACTGGCAATCTACCTTCCCCTAGAACTATCCCCCCAACTATATAAATATACGATAGGTTGTAAAGCGGACCATTCGGCAAGCAAGCTATACGAGTCGCTAGATGAATATATGAGACTAAAAGAGAGAATAAATACCCTGTTTAATGACAATAAATAACGTAAAACAATATGAGCAATCTACTAAGACAACATGCCGAACAACAATTCGCAGAAGAGTTGCACGAACTAAAAAAAAATGAAACCAACACCGTTCCTGAAAACTGGGAAATGTCCCCACAGTCAGTAGTCACTTACCTAATGGGTGGCAAACTGAAAAACGGATTCGAGGTTTCACCCAAATACATAGGTAACCGCCGCCTGATGGAAATTGCTGTCGCCACATTGGTAACAGACCGCGCCCTGCTTCTCTACGGTCTTCCAGGCACAGCCAAGAGTTGGGTTAGCGAACATATAGCCGCAGCTATTTCGGGCAATTCCACTTTAATAGTACAAGGTACGGCGGGAACCGGAGAGGAAGCCATTCGTTACGGTTGGAACTATGCCAGACTATTGGCCGAAGGCCCCAGTGAAGGAGCATTGGTACAAACTCCGGTCATGAAAGCCATGCAGGAAGGTAAAATAGGACGTATAGAAGAACTAACCCGTATCGGTTCCGACGTACAGGATACTTTGATTACCATCCTTTCGGAGAAGACCCTCCCCATTCCCGAACTGAACAAAGAAGTACAAGCTATACATGGATTCAACATTATCGCCACTGCCAATAACCGCGACAAAGGGGTCAATGATCTGTCCAGTGCCTTGAAGCGCCGCTTCAATACGGTCATTCTTCCCTTGCCCAACAACATTGACGAAGAGATAGACATTGTACGCCGCCGGGTTGAAAGTTTTGAGAAAGTGATGAAACTGCCCGCTGAAAAACCGGCACTGGAAGAAATACGCCGCGTGGTGACCATCTTCCGCGAACTTCGTCAGGGAGCCACCGGCGATGGAAAGACCAAACTAAAAACGCCAAGCGGTACACTGAGCACGGCCGAAGCCATCTCTGTAGTAAATAACGGACTAGCTATGGCAGGATACTTTGGTGACGGCCAACTTCATGCAGAAGATCTGGTTTCAGGCATTTTGGGAGCAGTGGTGAAAGATCCCGTACAAGACAAAGTGGTATGGCAAGAATATATGGAGACAGTAGTCAAGAACCGCGAAGGATGGAAAGACATTTACCGTGCGTCAAGAGACATGATTTAATGTTTCCCCAACTAAAAAAACGACAAAAATGCCCATTCATTTATTAGGTATAAGACATCATGGTCCTGGTTCATGCCGGAATGTGCTGAATTACTTGCAAGAACTGAAGCCCGATCTTATCTTGCTGGAGGGTCCAGCCGAAGCGGAAGCGTTGGTTCCGTACATTCGGGATGAACAAATGGTTCCTCCTGTGGCACTTTTGGCCTATCAGCCTGACCAGCCGCAAAATGCAGTGTTCTATCCATTCGCCGAGTTCTCTCCCGAATGGCAGACACTACGTTATGCTGTGCAGAATGAAATTCCGTTGCGTTTTTTTGACCTCCCGTTAACACATTCCATGGCACTGAATCAGCAGCCGAAAGAAAAGGAAAAAGAAACACAGGAAGAAAAAGCACCACAAGGAAAAGAAGCGAAAGAAGAAGATACGGAAATTATAACGAATCACAAAGATCCTTTCGACTATCTAGCGGAAGCAACTGGATATACGGATGGTGAATCCTGGTGGGAAGCTACCATAGAGCATCGCAAAGACAATACTGATATATTTCAAGCCGTAAAAGAAGCGGTAACAGCCTTGCGTAAAGAACTTCCGAACCGGACTTCCCTGCGTGAACAACTGCGTGAGGCATGGATGCGCAAGATCATACGCACGGCACAAAAGGAAAATTGGGAATGTATAGCGGTAATCTGCGGTGCATGGCACGTTCCCGCACTAGAATCCATGCCTAAAGTAAAAGAAGACAACGAACTGCTGAAAGGTCTCCCCAAAGTAAAAATAGAATGTACCTGGATACCTTGGACCTACGACCGTCTTGCTTTGCGCAGCGGTTATGGAGCCGGTATAGAATCACCAGGCTGGTATCATTATCTGTGGCATCATCCCGAAGACGACGGAACATTGTGGATAAGTCAGGCCGTTGCACTTTTTCGAGAGAAAAATATGGATATATCAGTAGCCCATGCCATTGAAACCATCCGGCTGGCACAGACCACCGCAGCATTACGTAACCTTCCGGCACCCTCCTTGGCAGAATTCAATGAAGCCATCACTACAGTGATGGGCTTCGGAGACGATATCCTCCTGCAAATCATCAAGGAATCGCTCATTATCAGCAATCGCTTGGGAGAAGTACCCGACAATGTGCCTAAAGTACCCTTGTTAGTAGATGTAGAAAAGGTACAAAAACGCCTGCGTGTTCCTTTTACAGCAGAAATAAAGGACATGACACTAGACCTCCGCAAGCCCAACGACCTGGAAAGAAGTATCTTCTTCCACCGTCTACATCTGCTGGAAATAGACTGGGCTATTCCGGGATATACCGATGGTAAAGGCACATTCAAGGAAAAATGGACACTCTATCACAAGCCCGAGCAGATTATCAGTATAATAGAAAAAGCTATTTGGGGGAATACGCTGGAAGAAGCCTGCCAGAAATTTTTACTGAAACAAACTTGTGACATACAACATATACCCGAACTGACCCGGCTGCTGGATCAGGTGATTCCTGCCAATCTGCCCGATCTGGTAGAAGCAATGACCCTTCAACTGGATCGTCTCTCAGCCGCCTCAACAGACATCCTTGAAATGATGGAGGCTGTTCCCGACTTGGTAAATATTGTACGTTACGGAAGTGTCCGCGAAATGGATTTTTCTAAAGTCGGGAATATGTTGCATGCTATGATTGCCCGTATCCTGGCAGGAGGAGTGCTGATCTGTGTTCACATTGATGAAGAGGCGGCAATGGATATACTTGGCAAACTGGCATCTACAGATTATGCCGTATCCACTCTCAATAATCCGGAACTGAATGCCCTGTGGCTAGAATTTATCCGGCAAGTACGGATTTCCGCTCATGTACACCCCCTATTATGCGGTTATGCCACTCGGCTACTGAATAACAAAGGGGAAATTATGCCCGAAGATATGCAGAACACATTTAGTTTCTATTCTTCTGCGGGTAACACACCGGCAGATATGGCCTATTGGTTCGAAGGTTTCCTACATTCTTCAGGCTCCATCCTATTGCTGGATGATAATTTATGGAATCTGGTAAATAACTGGATATGCGCACAAGATAAAGACACCTTTTTAGAACTTCTGCCTATTCTAAAGCGTACGTTCAGTGAATTTTCATCAGTAGAACGCCGCAAATTAGGAGAAAAAGCCAAAGCCAGCGGCACAGAAGGTATTCCATTGCAAACTCCGGATGCTCTGTCGCATAATGAAGAGGAGGCATCCCAAGTGATTCCAGTGGTTTGCCAATTATTAGGTATTGACATGAAATAAACAAGAAGCATGAAAGAAGAATATCTGAAAAGATGGCGAATGATATTAGGTGGCAACGAGTCAGACGGCACGGGTGTTGCCCTTACGATAGAGGAACAGCGAATAGACCAGTCATTGGAGGCTGTTTACAATAGCGACCGTCACGGAGGGCTGGGTTCTTCTGCTCCCAAAGTAAGCCGCTGGTTAGGCGATATTAGAGAGTTTTTCCCGCAAACAGTAGTACAGGTCATTCAACGGGACGCCATCAAACGCCTTAACCTCACCTCTCTGCTCACAGAAAAAGAAATGCTGGAAACAGTAGTTCCGGACGTACACTTGGTAGCGACATTAATGTCTCTCAGCCGTGTGATTCCAGAGAAGAACAAAGAAATGGCCCGACAAGTGGTGCGCAAAGTCGTAGATGAACTATTGCGCAAACTATCCGCTCCTACCCAACAGACAGTCACCGGAGCATTGAACCGTTCCTCGCGCCGGAGAAACCCGCATTATAATGAAATAGACTGGAAAACGACTATCACCAAAAATCTGAAGAATTATCAACCGGACTATAAAACGATTATTCCTGAAGTGCGCATCGGGTACGGACATAAACGGAAAGCAATGAAAGACATCATTCTTTGCCTGGACCAAAGCGGTTCAATGGGAACCTCTGTCATTTATTCAGGCATTTTCGGTTCAGTGTTGGCCTCTATTCCTGCTGTAAGTACACGTATGGTAGTATTCGATACGGCTGTGGCAGATCTGACGGATGATTTACAAGATCCGGTAGATTTGCTTTTCGGCGTACAATTGGGTGGAGGTACGGACATTGCCCGTGCATTAGCCTATTGCCAAGGAGTCATCACTCGACCACAAGACACAGTACTGATATTGGTAACAGACTTGTATGAAGGAGGTGATGCCCGCGAGATGAAAAAGAAATTCGCATCGTTAGTCAATAGCGGCGTACAACTTATTGTACTGCCGGCATTGAATGATGACGGTGCACCTTGTTATGACAAAAATCATGCCGAGTTTCTGGCTTCTATCGGTGTTCCGACATTTGCCTGCACGCCCGATAAATTTCCCGATCTGATGGCAGCAGCACTCAGCAAACAGGATATCGGAATGTGGGTGTCGCAAAATATAAAATCATAAAGGATGAGTTCTAACACAAAAAAGAAAAAAGTTCTCTCAACAAAACAGTTATTGTATTTGTTTCATATCCAAACAATAACATAAAAGATACATATATGAAAAAGATTATTTTATTAGTATGCGTCACTCTGTTTTGCTGCGTAGGAAACTCACTGGCACAAACAACAAAAAAGGAAATGACTCGTCAGGAAAAGAAAGAGAAACAAAAAGCTATGGAACAAGCTTTGTTCGAAGAAGCTAAACAAGCTATAGAGAACAAAGCGTTCACGCTGGAAGCCAACCAAGTCATATTCAAAAGAGGCAAAAGTGCTTTCGTATCTTCTAATACCAATTTTGTAATGGTAGACGGCGATAGAGCATCCGTACAAGTAGCATTTAATATCCCTGTCAGCGGCCCTAACGGATTAGGAGGTGTTACTGTAGACGGTAATGTATCCGGTTACAAAATCAAAACCGACAAGAAAGGAACCATGTATCTGACAATGAATGTAATGGGAATAGGCATATCTGCCCAAGTAAGCATTACATTACCTCATGGAAGCAACAATGCCACCGTAGACATACGACCTAACTTCAATTCCAACCGCCTGACTTTATCCGGTGAACTATTGCCGCTTGATAAGTCAAATGTATTTAAAGGAAGATCTTTCTAATCACTTTATAGTTCATTGCAAATAAGCTCCAGAAGTTTTGTTAAAACAGATTTCCGGAGCTATTTCTTTTCTATTCACTTCTCTTCGCATTTCAAATTCCAGTTCTTCAAAAATACACTTCAGCATCAATTTACTATCAAACTTATGCTAAAGCTTATGATGTTTGTACCGGATTTTAATACGAAAATCTAAAATAATATAAAATTCTGACCTAATAAATACGATAAACAACGGATATCGGATAAATTTATATTATTTTTGTGAGATAAACAATCATCTTATTATCCGATATGATAGCAATAGCAGATAGTGGTTCTACCAAAACAGATTGGTGCCTGGGCAACAGCAAGGCAAACAGCAGGACGGTTCGGACAGGAGGTATTAACCCTTTCCACCAATCAGTGGATGAAATAAAAGATGTAATTGCCTCAACGCTAGTTCCTCAATTGGGAGAGGCCACAGAACTTACAACTATTTATTTCTATGGTGCAGGATGTATTCCCGAAAAAACAAATATAGTGAAAACAGCCTTGACACAAAACTTTCCCAAAGCAAATATTCTTGTGGAAAGTGACTTATTAGGTGCCGCCCGCGCCCTATGTGGTAAAACTGCAGGAATAGCATGTATCTTAGGAACCGGATCTAACTCTTGTTCTTATGACGGAAAAAAAATAACAGCTAATATATCTCCGTTAGGATATATTTTAGGAGATGAAGGCAGCGGAGCTGTATTAGGGAAACGGCTGGCAGGTGACTTTCTGAAACATCAACTTCCCGATGACCTTTACCAAGATTTCTTAAAAAAATACGATATGACACCGGAACAGATTTTAGATAAAGTATACCGACAGCCTTTAGCCAACCGCTTTCTGGCAAGTCTGACTCCTTTTCTTTTCGCCCACAAACAGAGAACAGAGATACAGAAACTATTAATTTCCAGCTTCACCGATTTTTTCACCCGTAATGTAATGCAATACCAATATCATGATACTCTTGTACATTTTACAGGTTCTATTGCATTTTACTTTCAAGAAGAAGTAAAAGAAGCAGCTCTAAGGCTGAATGTGCCCATTGGAAAAATTCTAAAAAGTCCACTGGAAGGATTAATGGATTATCATTTCGGAGTATGAGTTTTATAAAATACAAAAGATAATGCTGAATACGATAAGTGCAAATGCTTATTGACAAATTAATATTAATAAAAAATTGTATCATTAAAAACGACTGAAGTATGAAAAGTTGGAAACTAGAAGCCGTCATCCTTGCCATAGGCATATTGGTGATGGGGTATTTCATCAAACAGGGATTGGACACTTTCTCAGGTAAAGATAGAATAGTGAATGTAAAAGGCTTGGCAGAAATGGAAGTGCCGGCTAATAAAGTAACCTGGCCTTTGATGTATAAAGACCTAGGAAATGACCTCCCCACTTTATATAATAAGATAAATGCAACCAACCAAGCTATTGTGGGTTTCTTGAAACAGAAAGGAATCACCGAAAACGAAATCAGCATCAATGCACCGGAAATCATAGACATGCAGGCTGAACGTTATAATAATAATTCTGTTCCCTTCCGCTATAATATCACTTCTGTAATCACAGTTACTTCAACCAAAGTAGATCTGGTAAGAACGATGATCAGTGAACAAAGCGAACTTTTAAAACAAGGCATTGCCATTACTGGCGGAGACTATCGTTACAATGTACAATATGACTACACCGGTTTAAACGACATCAAACCTCAAATGATAGAAGAAGCAACCAAAAACGCAAGAGCTGCAGCTATTAAATTCGCAAAAGACTCGGACAGCGAACTTGGTAAGATAAAAAGAGCCTATCAAGGACAATTCAGCATCGAGAATCGTGACGCCAACACTCCTTACATCAAACGTATCCGCGTTGTAACCACCATTGATTACTCTTTGGAAGATTAAAATGTAAACAGATAAAGAAGTTTTTCGTCCGCCTTTCTCAAGATAACAAAGAAAATTCCACGAAATACATTTGTGTTTCAGTATTTTGTTGTATCTTTGCGCCCGAAATTAGATAAACAATATAATGTCTAACGTAATTAACTGAGAATTTTAACAATTTTATTAATGGAAAATTTAAAAAACATCACTCCTGTTGAAGATTTCAACTGGGATGCTTATGAAAACGGCGAAGCTGTAACCAGCATGAGCCACGAAGATCTTGAAAAAGCTTATGACGGTACGCTGAACAAAGTAAACGACCGCGAGGTTGTAGACGGTACTGTTATTGCAATGAACAAACGCGAAGTAGTTGTCAATATCGGCTACAAATCAGACGGTATCATTCCTTTGAATGAATTCCGTTACAATCCTGAATTGAAAGTTGGTGATACTGTAGAAGTATATATCGAAAATCAGGAAGACAAAAAAGGACAATTGATCCTGTCACACAAGAAAGCACGTGCTACCCGTTCTTGGGATCGCGTAAACGCTGCTCTTGAAAATGAAGAAATTATTAAGGGTTACATCAAGTGCCGCACTAAGGGTGGTATGATTGTGGACGTATTCGGCATCGAAGCATTCTTGCCGGGTTCTCAAATTGATGTGAAACCTATCCGCGACTACGATGTATTTGTAGGCAAGACAATGGAATTCAAAGTGGTTAAAATCAACCAGGAATTCAAAAATGTTGTTGTTTCTCACAAAGCTCTTATCGAAGCTGAACTTGAACAGCAGAAGAAAGAAATCATCGGTAAACTTGAAAAAGGACAAGTACTGGAAGGTACTGTTAAAAATATCACATCATACGGAGTATTCATCGACCTTGGTGGCGTAGACGGTTTGATTCATATCACTGACTTGTCTTGGGGCCGTGTAAGCGATCCGAAAGAAGTAGTTGAACTGGATCAGAAGTTGAACGTAGTTATCCTTGATTTCGATGACGAAAAGAAACGTATCGCTTTGGGTCTGAAACAACTGACTCCGCACCCATGGGATGCTCTTGACGCTGATTTAAAGGTAGGTGACAAAGTAAACGGTAAAGTAGTCGTTATGGCCGACTACGGTGCATTCATTGAAATTGCTCCGGGTGTAGAAGGTTTGATCCACGTTTCTGAAATGTCTTGGTCACAGCACTTGCGTTCTGCTCAGGACTTCATGAAAGTAGGCGATGAAGTAGAGGCAGTTATCCTGACTCTTGACCGTGACGAACGTAAGATGTCTTTGGGTATCAAGCAGCTGAAACAAGACCCATGGGAAACAATTGAAGAAAAGTATCCTGTAGGTTCTAAGCACACTGCAAAAGTTCGTAACTTCACTAACTTCGGTGTATTCGTAGAAATCGAAGAAGGTGTAGACGGATTAATCCATATATCTGACCTTTCTTGGACTAAGAAAGTGAAACATCCTTCTGAATTTACTCAGATTGGTGCAGATATCGAAGTTCAGGTATTGGAAATCGACAAAGAAAACCGTCGCCTGAGCCTTGGTCACAAGCAGTTGGAAGAAAATCCTTGGGATGTATTCGAAACTGTATTTACTGTAGGTTCTGTACACGAAGGTACTATCATCGAAATGTTGGATAAGGGTGCTGTAGTAGCTCTTCCTTACGGTGTGGAAGGCTTTGCAACTCCGAAACACTTGGTAAAAGAAGATGGCTCTCAAGCCCAATTGGATGAAAAACTGTCATTCAAGGTAATTGAATTCAACAAGGATGCCAAGAGAATCATCCTGTCTCACAGCCGTATTTTCGAAGATGCTGCCAAGGCAGAAGAAAGAGCTGAAAAGAAAGCTGCTTCTAATGCAAAGAAAACAACCAAGAGAGAAGACGCTCCTGCTATCCAAAATCAGGCAGCCTCTACTACTTTAGGTGATATCGATGCTTTGGCTGCTTTGAAAGAACAGTTAGAGAACAAAAAGAAGTAATCAGTTTACTTTAAAGATAAGCCAAAAGGATGCATTTATTAAAATGCATCCTTTTTTTATGCCATTATTTCTTAAAAAGGAAAATATTCTATGGAATATCCGCAATAAAACCGTATCTTTATAGAGTAATAAAATTTCGAGTTAGTATTTCACAACGACTTCTCCCCCGTTTTCTTATTACCTCATTATTAATCCCATACACTTCCCCCCTAACAGGTCGAACTGTATATTACTAATTAAAAAAGAATCAAATGGCGAAACCTATTTCATTTACCAAACGAGATCTGGAAAAGAAAAAACAAGAAAAGCGTTTAGCAAAACAGCAGAAAAAAGAAGAAAGAAAAAATAACGGCACATCCTCCTTCGAAGATATGATTGCCTATGTAGATGAGAACGGTATGATAACCGATACTCCTCCCACTCCTAATAATAAACCACAAGAAGTGGATATGTCTACCATTGAAATTTCAACTCCTCGTAGAACAGAAGAAGCGATAGAACTAGTGCATGAAGGAAGAATAGAGCACTTCAATGTATCCAAAGGATATGGATTTGTAAAAGATTTGAAGAATGCAGAGAAATATTTCTTTCATATCAGTGGACTGATAGACAAGATCATAGAAAACAACATCGTGACTTTTGAACTGGAAAAAGGATCACGCGGAATGAATGCAGTGAGAATAAAACTTAAGAAATAGTTCAATCCCATAATGCCGTTTTTACGGCATTTTTTATTTTCCATTCAAAAAAGATAGTATCTTTGTAACGATGGAGAAATTTGAAGTACATATATTAGGATGCGGATCAGCACTACCGACTACACGGCATTTTGCAACATCACAAGTAGTAAATGTCCGTGAAAAGCTATTCATGATAGACTGCGGTGAAGGAGCACAAATGCAATTACGCAAATCAAAACTGAAATTCACCCGGCTAAACCACATATTCATTTCACACCTGCATGGCGATCATTGTTTCGGATTGATGGGACTGATATCAACCTTCGGTATGTTGGGAAGAACAGCCACGCTTTATATCCACTGTCATGCAGAATTGGAACACCTTCTTGTTCCGCAACTCGACTTTTTCTGTAAAGGTATGAGCTACAAAGTCGTTTTCCAAACTTTTGATCCAAGTAAAGCTGAAATAATTTACGATGACCGTTCGCTAACCATAGAAACAATTCCCTTACGTCATCGGATACCAACATGCGGATTCCTCTTTTCCGAGAAACAGACTCCCGCCCATATCCGCCGCGACATGATTGACTTTTATGAAATACCCTTATATGAAATCAACCGAATAAAGAATGGCGCCGATTATACATTACCAGACGGAAAAATAGTACCCAACAGTAAACTGACTATCCCTTCCGCTCCTCCCCGCCGGTATGCCTATTGCTCAGATACTATTTATCTGCCACGCATCATAAGCCAAATACACGGAGTGGACTTGCTGTTTCATGAAGCCACCTTTACACAAAGTGAACAAGCCCGTGCGAAAGAAACCTTTCACACCACTGCAGCACAAGCAGGAGAAATAGCCCGCGCCGCAGAAGTAAAACAACTTCTTATAGGACATTTTTCGGCACGCTACGAAAACGAAAGCATATTGTTGCAGGAAGCATCAAACATCTTCCCTAACACGCTGCTTGCACGGGAAACATTAAAAATTTCCATAGAATCCGTTAAACCATAACATAAACCGGACATCTAATAAAAAAACAGAAGCATGAACACTTACAATGAGAAGAAAATAATAGCCTTGTTACAGGACCCGGCACGACAGAAAGAGGCCTTTGAATGTATTGTCAACGAATACAGCGAACAACTATACTGGCAGATACGCCGGATGGTACTTTCTCATGAAGACGCCAATGATCTGTTGCAGAATACATTTATCAAAGCATGGATCAACTTGGAGTATTTCCGTGCCGAAGCCAAGATGTCGACCTGGCTTTACCGCATAGCCTTGAATGAATGCCTGACCTTTTTAAACAAGCAACGTGCAACCAGCCAGTTATCCATAGATGACACCGACGCAGACATGGCGAATAAGCTGGAAAGTGATACCTACTTTAATGGAGATGAAACTCAAATATTATTTCAAAAAGCATTACTGACACTACCAGAGAAACAGCGTATAGTATTCAATTTAAAATACTTTCAAGAAATGAAATATGAAGACATGTCCCAAATACTAGGAACAAGCATCGGAGCACTGAAAGCCTCTTATCACCATGCAGTGAAAAAAATAGAGAATTTTTTAAAAGAGTGCCTTTAAACCTTTTTATAAGAAATATATCTAACAAAGAAAGGAGAACCACTATGAAGGAAGAAGATGAATTATTAAAAAAATACGGAACAAAAAATCCGTTCATGGTACCCGAAGGTTATTTCAACAATTTTTCGAAGAAGTTGATAGATAAATTGCCGGAGAAGGAACTACCCCCTGCTCCACAAGAGGAAATAACCGTTTGGCAACGTATCAAGCCTTGGGTATATATGGCAGCCATGTTCTGTGGATTGATGCTCAGTGTCAGAGTCGTTGTAGGTCCCCCGAAACAAGACACTCCTATTTTTACAGCTGCAGAGACTGAACAATTCTCTGACGAATATATTGAAACTATTTTAGACCATTCCATGATGGATGATTACACACTCTATCAATATTTGACAGATGCGAATTCAGATATGTATAATTAAATAATAATCACATGATACAAAGACTGGCAACCTTGCTTATCATTTCATGTATAAGCATTTCGATACAGGCGCAAGACAGAAAGAAATCCGGTTTCACTAAAGAAGAATTCAGATCCAGGCAAGAGGCATATCTTATGCAAAAGGCAGCAATAACGCAAGAAGAGGCTGCCAAATTCTTTCCTATCTATTTTGAATTACAAGACCGCAAGAAGGCGGTAAATGACAAAGCATGGGAACAGGCACGCAAAGGAAAAGATCCCCAAACCACCGATGCTGAATATGAACAAATCATAGAGGGCATCGCCAAGGCACGAATAGAAGCTGATAAACTGGATCTGGAATATCTTCAGCGATTCAAGAAAATCCTATCTCCCAAGAAAATATATAAACTACAACGTGCAGAAGTTAGATTTCATCGGGACATCTTAAAAATCATGCATCAATCTCAAAAAAAATAAAAGCAACAAGAGATATTCCTAACTTTTCCCCAAATCTATCAATCAACTTAGATTTGGGGATTTTTATATCTAAAAAGTCCAGCGAAACGACAAAATGCTTAAGATACTTCCTTTATAAAAACAAGTTAATTTTCTTGTTTATTTAAACTTTTATTACATTTACTATAATACACTTTTATTTTTAAACATTTATACTCAAAAATATTTTGATTTATTAAATTTTACAACTAGGTTTGTACAAACCATAAACTCACACAAATCTATTACAAACATTATGAAAAGGACACGATTGCTACTACTCACATGTTTATTCATAGGAATAAATCATGCACAGGCACAAGTAACAGTGAAAGGAACTGTTATCTCAAGCGAGAATAACGAGCCGGTAATCGGAGCTTCCGTATTGGTAAAAGGAACAACCAATGGAACAATCACCGATATCAACGGTAAGTTCACACTTACAAACATCTCACCTACCAACAAAACAATTATTGTTTCCTTCATTGGAATGGAAACCCAAGAAGCAACCATCAAATCGGAAATGAAAATTATAATGACTTCTGCAACCGAAGTAATGGAAGAAGTTATGGTCGTAGCTTTTGGTACTGCAAAGAAATCTGCCTTTACCGGATCTGCAAAGATGATTCATACAGAACAAATAACCAAACGTCCAGTAACCAATGTCATAGAAAGTTTATCTGGACAAGTGGCAGGCCTACAAATAACAATGACAAATGGGCAGCCTGGTGAAACTCCAAGCATTCTGATACGTGGCATCAGTTCAATGAGCGCAGAAACAGATCCCCTCATCGTATTAGACGGCATGCCATACGAAGGAGGATGGAATAACATCAATCCAGCAGATGTAGAATCTATTTCTGTACTAAAAGATGCAGCATCCACAGCTCTTTATGGTGCTCGAGGTGCTAACGGTGTCATAATTATAACAACAAAATCAGCCAAAGCAGGCGATGCAAAAATCACAGTAGACGCTAAATGGAGTGCCAATACCCGTGGTGAAATAGAATATGACTATATAAAAGATCCAGGAGAATATTATCAAGCACACTATAAAGCATTATACAATTATTATTTAAATGCCCAAGGACAAACCCCTGACCAAGCATATGTCAGCGCAAATACTAATATGATAGGAACCAACAGTCAAACCGGCGGTTTATCCTACAACGTATATTCATATCCTGAAGGAGAATATCTGATTGGTAAAAACGGTCTTCTTAATCCTAATACAAAATTAGGACGGATAGTAAACGGTTATTATCTCACTCCCGATAATTGGGTTGATGCCACATACCATACAGCTTTACGCCAGGAATATAATGTCAATATTTCCGGTGGAAGTGACAAAGCGCAAATCTATGCTTCTTTCGGATATCTAGATGAAGATGGCATCGCACAAGGTTCTGACTATAATCGTATTACCGGTCGTCTGAAAACGACTTATCAGGCTAAACCATGGATGAGATTTGGTGCCAATATCAGTTATACACACTCCATACAGAATGCAGCAGCCGGCGGCTTTGCCCAGGCATTCAATACAGCCCCTATATATCCGCTTTACCTACGTGATACAAATGGTAAAATCATGCAGGATAAAAATGGTGACATGTACGATTTCGGAGTATCCAACCAAGGTCCTCTAAACCGTCCCATCAACCCGAACTCTAACGGAATAAAATTAAGTCAGCTCGATACATATAACACCTCTGCAAATACTTTGAATGGAGACGCATTTATAGATATTAATTTCCTGAAAGACTTCAAATTCACATTCAATGCAGGCACTTCAATACGTGACAGCCGGTACAAAAATGCTTTAAATCCTTTTTATGGAACAGCAAATTCCTTGAATGGAAGCATCAATGTCCAGCATTGGCGTCGAACAACTCTCAACCTACAACAAATATTAAATTATAATCATAGCTTCGGATTACATAACGTTTCATTAATGGCAGGTCATGAAAGCTTTAATAACATTTATGAAGAATTATACGCAACCAAAAACAGTATGTTCTCTTTTTTTCAGAATCAAGAATTAAACGGTGCCATCAGTGGTACCAACGATGAGTCATCCTATAAGAGCAAATACAATACTGAAGGATATTTATTCCGAGGTATGTACGACTATGACAGCAAATTCCAAAAAAGGAAATAAAAATATTACCTGGGAAACCAATACAAATATAAATTTAGGTATAGAATTCGAACTATTAAAAGGCAGATTAAGTGGTAGCATAGAATATTTCAATCGCAGAACAACTGATATGCTTAACCGTTTTTCCGTACCTTTATCATTAGGGTACTCAGGCTATTATGACAATATTGGCGACATGAATAACAAAGGTGTTGAAATTGATTTAAAATATATACCAGTCAAGACTAGAAACGTAACATGGAATATTGGCTTTAATGCAACACATTATAGAAATAAGATCAGCCGTCTTGCAGAAAGTAAAAAAACAGACATTATAGATGGACATGCCGGTTATGTAAACGGTCTGTATTATTACGGAGAAGGACTTCCAATGTATACTAACTATGTTCAAAAATATGCAGGTGTGTCCGAAGAAGGCAAACCACAATGGTATTATACAGATAAGCAAACCGGTGAGATGAAAACAACAACCACCTATTCTCAAGCTGATCTATACTTATGCGGTGACGCTGTTCCAGACCTATACGGTGGTATCAATACCTCTCTTTCATTTTATGGTTTTGATTTCTCTGCACAAATAAACTACAATATAGGAGGTCAGGCATACGACTATGGTTACCAAGCATTAATGTCACCTCCTACTTCAACTCATTTAGGATATAATGTTCACAAAGATATTTATAAAGCATGGAGCCTGGAGAATACTCAAAGTGATATTCCACAATGGCAATTCAATGACCTGTACAGTGTAAAAACATCCGACAGGTTTCTAACTAATGCATCTTCCATAAGTATTCAAAACATTCAATTAGGATATACTTTTTTGAAAAAAACACTTAGAAGTCTATATCTAACTAATCTGCGCATTTATGTGGCCTGTGACAATGTTTATTATTGGTCAAAAAGAAAAGGTTTCGATTCACGCGTAACATGGAACGGAAATAAAGATTCATCCGGAGAATATTCAGCCGTACGCGCATTCTCCGCCGGTCTAAGTTTACAATTCTAATCAACACATAAACAATCAAGAATATGAAAAAGAAATATATTACCAAACTAATGATTGCTGCATGTCTGTCATCAGCATTAAGCTTAAACAGTTGTATCGAAGAGGTATTTCCAGAAAGTAGCACAGCTACCATAGACCAAATAGGAAAATCTAACCAAGCTATCAGCGCAATGGTAAACTCAGTAGTCGCATTTATTAATGCATTTAGAAGTTACGGTCCACAATTTTATCATGATTTTGGATATAGTGGATATAATTTAATCAGAGAAAGTGCATGTGAAGACTTCTTCTGCCACGAACCCAAATTTGACTTTTTTGATACTTATGGAGTATGTAATGATTTGGGTGATGCTGATGTTGTCAATACCATTTGGTATTATAACTACAAGTTTCTGAATAATGTAAATAATGCACTGAGTGCTTTAGAAAAAGCAGATGATGCACCCGAGAACAAGTATTATAAAGGTATATGCCTATCTTATAGAGCCATGATATATATGGACTTAGTCCGAATGTATGAATATAAAAAAACAGGAGTAGAGAAATTAGATGCAGAAGCAGCCAGTAAAAATTTATATGGCATAACCGTACCTGTTATTACCACTGAAACCACAGAAGAAGAAGGACGTAATAATCCACGTGCTCCCTTCTATGCCGTATACAAATTCATATTAGATGATCTAGCATTAGCTGAGGAGCTTTTGAGTGATTATCAACGACCAACCAAAAACTTGCCCTGTACCCCGGTTGTCCATGGTCTGATGGCACGTATGTGGCTGGAAATGGGATCTCGTTTCGAACTTTACCCTGAAGATCTCAACACCCTAAACAACAATACAGATTTAAACATTGCATCAAAAGAAACTTGTTTCACTAAAGCAGCCGAATACGCACACAAAGTCATTAACGAAAGCGGAGCAATGCCTCTGACCGAAAAGGAATGGTTTGGTGGAGACAGCTATACTACCGGCTTCAACAGTGTATTAACCAATTCATGGGTATGGGGATCCATCATGACTACCGAGGATGTACATAGCTATTGGCTCAACTTTGCCGGAAGCATGTGTCCTGAACAAACTTTCGGTTACGGTAACCGAAAATGGCAAGGATACAAGCTTATCGGCAAAAAATTGTTCGATCAAATACCAAATGCAGACTGGCGAAAAACAACTTGGATTGCTCCTGAAGATGCACACAAAGCTCCCGGAACTAAATATAAAACTTTGTTGACCGATGATGATTTCGCTGATATGCCTCCATATACAGGTATCAAATTCCGACCTAAAAATGGAGAAATGAACGATTATACAATCGGAGCAGCCGTTGACTATCCGTTAATGCGTATAGAGGAAATGTATTTAATCGAAGCCGAAGCAATAGGAATGAGCCAAGGATTAGCAGCCGGTATTTCTAAATTAGAAGATTTCGTAAATACATTTCGTTATAATACTTCTGTAGGTAGCTATACATGTAAAGTAAATGATCTAAAAGAGTTTCAAAAGAAGGTTGTTGAACAGAAACGTATTGAATTCTGGGGTGAAGGGATCATCTTTTGGGATTACAAACGGTTAGAGTTACAAGTTGTTCGTGGTTATCCGGGTACTAATGCACCTATCGGATATCGATTTAATTCTATAGAAGGCTACTGTGCGCCCTGGATGAATATCTTTATCAGTCTTTATGAAAATGTATTCAACAAAGGTGCAGTTTTAAATCCTGATCCTTCACAAGCCATCAAAGAATGGGTAGAATAAAATTCATATGAGAGGACTTTTATCTCTGAAAATCAGCTATATAAGAAAATAACGGTACAACTATCAGTCAAAGAAATGAAGGAGTAAAAAAGTTGCTTTGAGGGAGAAAATGAATGAGGAAAGGCGTATGTCTGCGGTAAAATATTTAACTAAACCTTAACGCTTGAAAAGAATTTTTATTATTTAGAGATGTCGGGGCGAATTGAGAGCAAAGTCGCAAAAGACTTGTCAAGGAATTGTTTTTTACTGCTATTAAACAGGGTTTTGGACGCTTGGAGAAACAATAGCGGTACAAAAAGAGGGAAAATGTGCCTTGAAACGCTGTTTTTCACCTGTCAGTGAGAGGCTTTTACGGGATTTTCATTACCTTTGTATTTGGATTGAGGCAACTCTATCCCAGACATACGAAAAAAATAAGAAGCGGTATACTCTCTTGTAAGTCGAGAACGTAGGAAATTCAAGACACTGCACAAGGATGGCATAGTGGTTCTCACGCATATAGCGTGGGCTGCTATACTACATTCGTGCATTAGGTTTCCTACGACCTTCGACTTAGAATGTTGCATTGGCAGTCTGCGCTTCTGCATTTAATAATCTGCCCTGTAAGGACTGCTGGGCAAAAATGAAAGAAAACAATGGAAATGAAATTTTGTCAGAGCTGCGGAATGCCGCTCAAAAATGAGATCCTCGGTACGAATGCCGACGGTACGCCCAATGAAGATTACTGCATCTACTGCTATAAGGATGGCAAATTTACGCAGGACATGACTATGGAGCAGATGATAGACCACTGCGCCCAGTTTACGGAGGAAATCAACAAGCAATCGGGACAGAACCTGACTAAAGAGCAGACAAAAGAAATGATGCGGCAGTTCTTCCCACACCTCAAACGCTGGAAAGATTGAATAGTTGTGAGTTTTATCCGGCTATAGGCAATGAGTATAATTCAATATGGCAACATACCCAGTGATGTATTGGCTAAACAGATGGCTTATTCCATTTACTTGCCAGATAAATACGATGGAGAATTAAAATTCCCCGTATTGTATTTTCTTCATGGCAGGAGTGGGGATGAGCGCATAATGGATGAACTGGAGATCAAGTCTATCGCAGATATGCTTATAGATTCCGGGCAAATAAGGCCGATGATTATAGTTTGCCCGAAAATGGACAATACCCGGGGATTAAATACATCAGAAGTTTCACCTCAGAGTGTTTCAAATGGAATGAAAATTGATTCAGGCAGATATGAGGATTACTTTATTCAGGAGTTTCTTCCGTATATCGACTGCCATTTCAAAACTATTCCACATAGGGGCAATAGATTTGTCGGCGGCGCGTCGGCCGGTGGTTTTGCTGCAACGCATTATGGATTGCAATACCCCGAATTGTTTTCCCGGATAGGAGGACATATGCCAGCCATAGAAACCGAACTTGACCCATCGGACATACCCTATTATGGAGATGAACATAGTTTTCATAAAAACAATCCTCTGGAGTTCGACCAATTTGAAGAGCTACATCAAATGCAAGAGTGGTTTCTTGATGCAGGGGATGAAGATGAAGGCGGTTTCAACAATGCGGTGGAATCATTGTCGAAGATATTAATGTCACATGGAATCAGCGTCGAACATCATATATCTCCCGGACATCATAATCTTCAATATGTCAAAAGTAATATTCAGAAATATTTAATATTTTACGGTAACGGAATATGTACGAACTTGAACAAGTAGGGACACAGAGCTATTATATAAACTGTCCGGCTAAGATTGGCATTTATGCCCAGTCGGAACGTGAGGTGTATCTTATTGACAGCGGCAACGATAAAGAGGCGGCAAAGAAAGTGCTAAAAATAGCGGATTCCAAAGGCTGGTCTATAAAAGGTATTCTAAACACTCATTCCAACGCAGACCATATCGGCGGCAATGACTTTATTCAGAACAAAACGAGTTGCCCGGTGTTCTGTTCCGGCATTGAGGCCGACTTCACCCGTCATCCGATTCTTGAACCGTCATTCCTCTATGGCGGTTATCCCTGCAAGAATTTGAGAAACAAATTCCTGATGGCTAAAGAATCCATTGTCTCAGATTTCTCCTCTCCTGAATTTCCGAAAGACGTGGAGCTTATTCCGCTTCCCGGACATTTCTTTGATATGGTGGGGTTCCGAACTCCCGACAATACTGTGTTTCTTGCCGATTGCGTAAGTAGCAGGGCGACATTGGAGAAATACGGAGTGACATTTATCTATGATGTCTCCGCCTATTTGGAGACGCTTGCACACATAGAAACTCTGAAAGCGGACATATTTGTTCCTTCTCATGCCGACCCATGCAATGATGTCAGCGAACTTGTGGAGATAAACCGACAAAAAGTGTATGAGATAGAACAGGTAATCAAAACAATATGTGATACGCCGAAAACAACCGACGATATCATCAGTGAAATATTCCGAAGATTTAATCTTACAATGACTATTGAGCAATATGTGCTGGTAGGTTCTACGGTCAGGTCTTATCTCTCTTGGATGAAAGACCTTGGTGTGCTTGATTTTACCACCGATAATTGTATGCTGTTATGGAAAACCGCAAAGTAATCACAGACTTGTGGTATTTAGGTCGTTGTCATGAATACGCCACCTATGATTAATATTGTCCCCAAAAGAGTTGTGATCGTGACCGGTTCACCGAGAATCAACGCAGAGGCGAGTATTGTCACAAGAGGAACGATATAGATATAGCAGGATGTTTTTTCGGCACCAAGATACTTTACCGATGTGTTCCACATAAGATAGCAGACAAATGACGCTCCGATACTGAGAAAAAGCAGGTTCCCGATTATTGATCCGGTGATAGAAAATCCATGTATTTCGTTAGTCAGAATGTAATATAGCGTAGCCGTTATTACACCGTAGCCAAATACTTTGCGAGTGATAAACAGGTTGCTGTATCGTCTACTCAGTGTTTTCAGCAAAAGACAGTAGATAGCCCAGGATAATGCCGCAACAAAAGTAAGAATATCCCCCCAAGGATTGATGCCATAATTTTCGGAACTGCCAAAGACAACAATTCCCACGCCTGTAAATGCTATAATGGTTCCAATCCATGCCAGAGACTTAATAAGATCGTTAAATAGTATTTTGCCTAATATTATCGTTAGAATTGGGGCACAACAGATTATAAGTGAAACATTTGCTGCGAATGTCAGACTAAGCGCGGTGTTTTCGGATATGAAATATAGAGAGCCTCCCGTGATTCCGGTCACAAGCATCAGCACCTCATCCTTAATGTTTGAAGCTAGAAATATGTCATGTGATATTAAAAGAGTACACAGGTATGCAACAGCAAATCGTATGATGAAAATTTGTGCGGGGTCAAGCCCATCAGTAATCAAGACCTTTGTTGAGACAAAAGTCACACCCCACACCATGACTGTAATAAGTGCCATGACATTATATAGCAGCTTATTACTTATCATCTCAAGAGTTTTAGATTGCCGCTAAATCTGTTAACAGTCTTTTTGTCTCCAAATAAACCAATACCGATATATCTAAGGCCATTTGCATGACTCACCGCCAGTTTTGAAGTATATTCATCATAGGAACGTGAGTCTTGTGCTGTGCTCGTGAAATCAACGATAAACACGCGCTCATCCATACAAGCCATATCATGGATTCCCTTGATCTTTTCTGAACATGCAGTAAGAACAGGAAGATTCAACTGCGTGATTCCATGATGTATGGTATTATCAGCATCAGGAAGATCCCTGCCGATTATGATATTGTTTTTCGCACCTATAGTCATAGCAAGTACCGCAGCAATATTCGCTTGTTCTCCTGTTGGCAAATCACTGTCAACAATCAGCACACACTTGCAGTTTTCGATATTTTGTATCATAAATATGTTTTTTATTTCGACAGCAAAATTAGGAAAAAGAATCTATCTGTCCTATTATACTTGATAAGAAAGGGAAATATTCCTATCTTTGCAGTCGAATAAGTCTTTTGTTCCCATATTAAGCAAAAGGAATGTAGCAAAACAGGAAAAACGGCGATGATAAAAATCGATGAAATAGACATACAACTATTAAAGGCTCTCCAAAAAGACGCCAAAGCCAATACAAAAGAATTATGTGAGCTTCTTCATCTTTCCAAAACTCCGATTTATGAGCGCATGAGAAGGCTGGAATGCGAAGGTGTGATTAAGGGGTATAGTGCTATTATTGACAATGCTAAAGTCGGACTTCCGCTTG
Organism: Bacteroidaceae bacterium; assembly: GCA_011959205.1. Taxonomy (GTDB): domain Bacteria; phylum Bacteroidota; class Bacteroidia; order Bacteroidales; family Bacteroidaceae; genus Phocaeicola. The sequence goes on along the minus strand of BLLV01000065.1, from coordinate 4,590 downwards.
TGGTATTCTGTAATGTATCTCTTGCAGTACATGACGATGATCATATCGAGCGTTTCAAAAAAGACATTATGGAAATAAATGAAATCATGGAGTGCTATTCCACCGGTGGTGTTTTTGATTTCCTCATTAAGGTGGTGCTTAAAGACATGGAAGAGTTCAACAAGTTCGTATTTGAAAAACTTACAAAAGTACACGGCATTGTCAAGATGCAGAGTTCTTTTGTGCTGAGTGAAATAAAACACAAGAATGAATTGGATATATGATGAAAAAAGATGTCACTAAAGAATCTGTTTTATGGCTTGCCATATCGATAGCGGTGATGTTCGCATTGCCGTTTGCTGTGGCCGGACTTGCTTTGGAATGTTCAGGAATGGCATTGTGCATGATATTGTTCTTTATTGTCAATCCGATATATTCTGCCATTCTTGGATTCCGTTGCGGCAGGAATATCCGTCAAATGTGGAATCTGCCTCTGGTATCATCCATCGCTTTTCTTGTCGGAACGTGGCTGTTCTTCGACATCAAGGAAGTATGGTTTATCATATATGCCGCTGTCTATTTGATTATCGGATGGACGGCAATGGGAATAAGCAAATATCTAAACAACCAAAAGAAAATATGAATCCTCAAAATATCCTTGATATAAAGAATCGCAATGACTTCCGCGAATGGCTTGTGAACAACTGTGGCACGGAGAAGGAGTGCTGGATTGCTGTAAAGCGGGGCAAGACACCACCGGAGGATGCCTTATGGTATCTTGATGCCGTAGAGGAGGCATTATGTTTTGGCTGGATAGATTCAACAGTCAAGAATGTGGATGGTGTTACGCTCCAGCGTTTCGGACCGCGAACCAAAAACGGGCGATGGACTGAACTGAACAAAGAGCGTTGCCGACGGCTTGAACGCCTCGGTCTGATGACCGACAGAGGACGCGCCGTCTGTCCAAACCTCTATGCTGAATTTGAGATTATGCCTGAAATAATTGCTGCATTTAAGGCTCGCCACGTGGTATGGAAGAACTTTCAAAACTTTCCGCCGCTGTATCAAAGGGTGAGGATTGACAATATTCAGAGAGTAGTTTCAAAGCCTGAATTGTATAAAAGTCGGCTTATGAAACTTATAGAAGCGAGTGAACGAAATGAAATGATAGGAGACTGGCACGATTGCGGACGACTGTTGGATTATTAGTATCATAATCCAACAAAAAGAAGGTGTGCTTTACATTGAGATTCCACCTCGCCCTCTCTCAATCTTCCAGTCATACCGACCCTCTGCGATATCGCCAACCTCGTTGAGTGTGTGGCGATGTTTTATTTCATCAAATGGCTGTCGGTGTTCCGCATAGTCGCAGAGCCATGCGCCGACCGCTTTCTGCTGCTCGGTGGTCTCAGCGTAGCTCTGCATCACGCTCTTGATGTCGGCGGCTTCATCGTTGGAGAAGATTGACTTGTGCCGTTCCGTGGCGAAATGGATAATCGCTTCAATCGCCCGCCTGAACACCTCGCTTGCCTTGTAGAGAATATCGGCGATCATGTTCAGAATATCCCGGCTCGTTTTCAGCGCACCCTGCAGTTGCCGGATTGTCCTGTCCTTCTCCTCCGTTGCCCGGCTCACCGCCATGCCGATGCGGTGCTGCTCCCCGGTCTTCTGCTCCCGGAGCTGCCGCAGTGCCGTGTCTCTCTCGGATTCAAATGTGTCAGCGATTGCCTTGGCACTGTCACGCTCCAGTTCGAGCGTCCGCTTCGCCTCGGTCAGTGCCTTTGTCCGTTTCGCCACTTCTTTTCTGACTTCATCGGGGAACGATTCTTTGATATGCTCGTTCTCGGCTTTCAGCTTCTCGTTCTCCTGCTCGATGGCTGCGTACTTGCCCTTGCCGAAAAGGTTGGCGATGCCGGACTTTATGCTGTCCGTGTTCTCTCGGTCAACCTCCCGCGCGCGTTCCTCCTTTTCGGCGATTTCGCTGTCAAGTTCCGCGCTGCGCCGCTGCTTCTCCTCGTTCCCGATTTGGAGTTTTTCATGTTCGGATCTGGCATTGTCCGTTTCGCGGATGGCGGCATCCCTGTCGGCTTCGGCTGCTTCCTTTTCCGACTTTACCTGTTCGGCTTCCTGCTTCTGTTTGGCGATGATGAAGTCAGCGCGTTCAAGATGCTCCTTTCCAGTCAGCTCCTTCGAGGTGCCCCTCTCCATTTCAAGACACTCAGCCAAAAGCGTCTGCATGTCGCTCATGGCTTTATCGTCCAGCTTGCAGGATTTCCCTGTGTCGTGGTTCATCCAGTCCCAAACGATATGGGCGTGAAGGTTGGGCTTCCATGTGGCGGCATCTCCGGGAGTGGCGTAATGACCCTCGTCACGATGGATGAAGATTTGCAGAGCCGTGATTCCCCACCGCTGCTTGCACACCTCGCAGAAACGGCGCAACTGCTCCATCGCGGTATCATCCTTGATTACCACGACACCCTCTTTTAGCGGAGTGCTGCCACGCACGACGGTCACCTTCCCGGTCTTCTTGTTCACACGTTCCCGGTCTTTGGTCTGCATCGCCCGACCTGTCTTTTCCTTTACCATCGCGGCTATCTGATTGTAGCGGTCGGTCAGCGTCGAGTTTTCAAATTCAGGTGCTACCCATGCCTCGTTCCGGTGCATGAGTTCGGTGCGGATGTAGAGCTTCTCCCTTGCGACACGGGCGAGGTATTCCGCTTTCCGTCTGTTGTGCTCCTCGCTGCTTCCGATGTTGCAGGGCTTGATGTTGACTGATGTCTTCTGTGCCATAGGCTTGATGATGTTTACAGGTTTACAATAGGGAAAGGGTCATTAGGGCGGAGCCTTAATCGGAGGGTGCAGGGAGAGGGTCACTTCCTGCTCGGGGTTCCCAGGGGTCGAGACCTCTGGGCGGAGATTCCAAAGAGAGGGTCACTCTTTGGTCAGGGGTGTTGGGGGCTGACAGCCTCCGACCGGGTCAAGGGCGGAGCCTTGCGGGTTCTTAGGGCAGAGCCATAAGTGGGACGGGGCAAAGCCCAGCCCCTCGGGAGAGCCCACAACTTCGGGAGCGCAGCGGAGAAGTTATAGTGGGCTATACAGGGCAAGCCCTTGTTCCCGCTTCCGACCAACTAAATGCCGGTTTAAGCCGTTTTTCCACGCTTTCGGCTCCCGTACCTATGCAGGATTACCCTCGCCGCCATTCATGCCCTCCTGCGCCTCTCTGTGGATCCGTGCGCCGTTCCCGCCGGAGGCTCCGTTACCGCTGTCCGGGATATGCCGATTTGCGGCTGTGTCCTCCATGAACACATCGGACGGCGGATTATGGCTGTCGCCGTCATGCGCACCGACTGACGGATTGTAACCGTTTGACAAAAGAAGGGAAGAAGAAAGGGATGCCGCACCTGTCGCCGGACAGTCCGTTTCCTTCCCTCTTGTGTGGCAGTCAACCGCTGTGCCTCCCGGTTCATCCACTGACGGCAGACTGTCGGAAACAGGTGTCCGCATATCGCCCGTCTGTCCTTTGGCGGCAGCCGAAGGTCTGACATAATGGGGATTGGTGACAAGGACACCTCCGACATACCAGCCCGTGAGAAAATGCAGGGAATGGACGGATGTGCGGTTGTTGGTCCGGGTGGTCAGCATACCGAGGCGGTTGAAGCTGTCGATTAGTTTGCCGACCGTCTTACGGTTGCAGTCCAAAAACTCCGCCAATTCCACATCGGAAGCCGCCACCTGTCCCACCTCCAGCACAATATCAATGCCCTTGATTTTATAAGCGGTTCTTGTCCGCACGGCACCGCTCATCAGTCGCCAAAGGCACTTTTGCCTGAGAGGGGAAAACCTGCCTTCCAAAAGAAAATCCCACTGCCCGGCTGAGAGTATGGTGCAATAGTATATGGTCTGTAAGGCCTGTCTTTTCTTGCACATGGTCTGATGATATTATGGTGCTACTGCGGACATCCGGCTCTTGCCGTCCATCAACGCTCCCGGCTTGCGCTTCTTGCCGTTGCGCAGTTCTTCAAGCCGTCTTTCAATCTCGCTCTCGCTGGCTACTCCCGATGTGCCTCCTTGTTTGATCCAAGCGATGACTTCATCCTCGAAGAAGTAGAGTTTGTTGCCCCGCTTGTGGTACGGAATACGTTTGTCGGATGTCATGGCATAGATGGTTGACGCGGATTTTCCGAGTAGCTTTGCAACCTCGTTCAAAGTAAGCAAGGTGTGTGCCTCGCTATGCTGCGAGGGTGCGTCACACAGGAATTTCTCCACACGTTCAGTGAGCAGTCCCACCTTTTCAATCAGCATGGAAACCGCCTGCGGCAGTTGGTCGAATGTTATGTTGTTCATATTATATATGTGTCGGTTTTCATTTGAGTGTAATCTGTTCGGATGCCTTGCGCTTGAGGTCGTTCACCACATCGGCATAGACCTGTGTCGTGCCGACATTGCTGTGCGTGAGCATCTTTGAAATGGTATAAAGGTCTGTTCCCGCGGCAAGCTGAAGGGTCGCGTATGTGTGCCTGAACCCGTGGAACGTGATGTGCTTGGTGATTCCGGCAGACTGTAGCTAACACTTGAAAAGGGACCCGGAACAACATTTAAAAAGTGCCCCAC
>BLLV01000064.1 GCA_011959205.1 Bacteroidaceae bacterium | reverse complement strand
TCCGACATCGAAAGGATGCTTGCTGACGGCTACCGCTCCGCCTATCGGCTGACAGGTACATGATTTTCTTGAAGGAGTGCAGTTTGCCGTCTGCCCTGTGATTGCATCAGCAATGGACTTTCGGCAAAAAGAAGAGAGGAACGGCTTACGGACGGAGCATCAAAATCCTGCTTCATTTGTAAGCCGTTCCTCTTTTCTGTCTTCTGATTTCCCGTCAGTCGCTTGTTTCCGTTGCCGGATGCTCTTCAAGCGTATGGCAGGCAATGGCAAGGTTTTCGGGCTGAATATGCTCCGCAGGAGGAAGATTCTGCCCGAAACGGTTCTGCCGCCCGACCTTGCCGCTGCCATCAAGCCATACGCTACCTTTGCATCCGTGCATCGGGAACGAGTGGCTGACGGAATGAACCTCAACTATACCATCGGTTATTACCTCTGACGCTGGCAACAAACAGTGTAATCGGTGCAGCTTTCTTAATGGTGCTAATTTCATTTATTATAAACCGTCTGAACAAGACACTCCCTTTACTGCATATACTGAATGCAACGGCTATAATCACTTCAATGTTATAGACATCGTAACTGATGCCATCCGGTTGCCTGAGATACTTCATCGTGTCAAGTTCGTTCAGTTCCTTGTTCTTGTAAATGGAATGAATCGCCTTGCGGACATCGAATGAGAACATCCCGAACAGGTCGGCTATCTCAAATTGTGTCATCCATATAGGTGCTGTCGGCATAATGACTACACCCGTTTCACTGATTGTTATTATTCCTCTATCCATATCTATCGCATAACTTTAGACATTATGTTCTTTACATTATTCATATCGCGCAAAATGGAGGAATCCAACACACGTGCATAGTGCTGCGTCATTTTTATATTGGAATGGCCGAGCATTTTTGCCACATTCTCTATGCTCACACCGTTGGCAAGGCAAACTGAGGTCGCATACGAGTGGCGGGCTACGTGTGTGGTCAAGGTCTTGTTTATCAGACATAAGTCTGCGATTTCTTTCAGATAGCTGTTCATTTTCTGATTGCAGGGAACTGGCAGCAGCCTGTTTTTCTTTTGGCAAGCCGGATGTTCCGCATATTTACGGAGAATCTCCAATGGAATATCAAGCAAAGGAATGTTACACATGTTCTTCGTCTTTTGGCGAGGTTTGCGAATCCATAGGTTGCCATTGGAGTCTTCCACGATATGTTCCGGTGCCAGTTGTTGTACGTCTATGAATGCTAATCCGGTGAATGCCGCAAAGGTGAAAACATCACGGACAATGGTGATACGCTCTAACGGAAATTCCTTGTGATAGATAGTGAGTAGTTCATCCATTGTCAAGAACTTACGGATAACCTCTTTCTCATGAAACTTGATGCCGATGAACGGGTCTTTGGTAATCCATTCGTTGGCAAGCGCAAGATTGGTTATCTTCTTCAAGCACTTCATGTAGCGGATAACCGTATTCTGCTGGCACTCCTTCTCTGTTTTGAGGTAGAATTCAAAAGCACGTACCAGTTCTCCATTGACTTCCGATAATGGCAAATCCTCCTTGCCGTATTTCAGTTTGATAAGTTCTGCAAGATAACGTTTACAACTTTCATAACGGCGGACGGTAATCAGGGCATAGTCCTTTCCGACAAGTTCACGGCATTGGTCGTTATGTTCTTGGATGGTCTGGATAAGAGTGCGGACAGCTTTAGGTACTTGGTCTTGCCCGAAAAACTTTTCCTGTAACAGGCGGGCGGTGATGAACTGTCCTTGTTCCTCCAGTTCATTGAAAGTCTGGTGGAGTTTGATTCTTGCTTCCTCGATATAGGCATTCAAGTCGCAGGATTTGCGGCTTTTCCCTTTGGCGCACTCCTTCGCCTGATTCCACAAGGCAGGCTCGATGCTCTTGCGGATATTGTTTTCTACTCGCGCACCGTTCACGGTGATACGCATACACACGGAGGCTTCCCCGTTTTTCAACAGTTTGGCTTTCTTGATAAAGAAAAGCACATTGAATGAGTCTCTTTTCATGTTCCTACAGTTTTTCGTTGTACAAAAGTAGGAAACCATGCACGCTTTCTTGATACGCAAAATATTGCAAATCAGAGGGAAGTAATCTTATTCGGTGGAGATTTGCGCTCCACCTCTTTTGCTCCACCTTTTGGAACACCAGCAACGGTAATATTCTGCCGCTTTTTGCGTTCCTCCGGGAAACAAAAAATCCCGATTTCGTTTGGAAATCAGGATTTTACTGTCTGTTGCTTTTCTTCTAAGTGGTGCCACCAGCAATATAAAAGTTAAATTATTATCAATCAGCTTAAATTGTAATTAATGCTAATATACTGATAATAAAGCGAATTAAATCATTTTTAATTTAGTCGGATAGTAAGAGATTCAAGAAAGATAGTGACTATTATAGTGACTATTCAAGAAAAGTCACTAACTTTGCAGTGTCAGATTCATAAGGGAATCAGACCTTGATTTATATGGCAAAATCTCTTTCCCGGTTCTTCATCCGCAAGCAGGACGAAAAGAACGAAATAGCCACCCTTTTCTTTAGGGTGCAGAACAAGAAACATAAGGTTGACACCCTCTTCTCGTCTCAAATCCGCGTGAATGTGGCTGAATGGAAAGGTGCGTTATCGTGCCCTGAAAAATGGATGCGACACCAACGTGCGAATTTCAATCTGCATGATTCCCTCAATAGGATTGAGCTTGTTGTAAAGTCCGAGGTCGAAGGTATGTCTTTCGACAAATCTCATGTCGAAGCGGAAATCCTTGCCATCGCCAATCCCAAGAAGGCAGAGGCAATAATGAAAGCCAAACGCGAGGAGGAAGAGCGTCAGCAAGAGGAACAGAGAATCAAAGCGGACCAGGAGCGTCTGATAAAGGAGGGCATCGATGCTGAACGCGCCAAAATATGGAATTTCATAGACCGATTTTGCAACGAAATCAAGAGCGGTGCCAGGCTTAATGGTCATGATAGATATGCGCCCGGCACTGTGAAGGCATGGAATAGCTTTAGGAAGCTGTATGACTTGTTTGACAGAAAGCATCGCTACACGTGGTATGATGTAGACCGTGCGTTCGTCACCAAATTCCTGAATTTTATGGAGAAGAAAGATTATATGGTGACTGCGCAGAATAAATATCTGGTCGATCTCCGCGCAATCATCAGCTATGCCTATGCCGACGGAATACACGACAATGACCGCGCCCTGCAATATTTCGCAAAAAAGAAAATTGAAGAGAAAGACAAGGCTATCGAAATCTACCTTACCGAAGCAGAGCTTCAGGCATTGTATGAAATGCCACTGTCAGGCAAGCAGGAAGAGGTGCGCGATATATTTCTTGTCGGATGCTATACCTGCCAGCGCGTGAGCGATTACAACGACATTGACAAGGATTGTTTCACCACTACTGCCAAAGGAACACCGGTAATACGCCTCATTCAGAAGAAAACCCGCAACGAGGTAAAGATTCCTATAATGAATCCCAACCTAAAGGCTATATGCGAAAAATACAACTACAATCTCCCTTATGTTGTTGACGTGATACTCAACCGCTACATAAAGGAGATTCTGAAGGAGTTGTCCGATAAAGTGCCCGACTTAGCCAAGATGGTAGTAACCAAACTTACTCAAAAGCAGAAGAAACTGGTGGAGGACGGCAAGCTCGTTGTCGAGCACAACGAAAAGGGAGAGGTGATAATGCCTCGCTACAAGTGCGTGACAACCCACACAGCCCGCCGTAGCGGAATCACCAACATGTACCTAACCCACAAATACTCCATAGTCCAGATGATGCACGTCAGCGGCCACAAGACACAAAAGACCTTTATGGACTATATCAAACTCTCCTCGGACGAAATCGCCGACGAGATAGACGCAATCGCTAATGGCGCAAAATCCGAAGTATTTTGACTATTATTACTCGGAAACAGCTACAAATCAAAATATAAATTGTAATTTTGAATATGGAAACAAATAATTCACAGCTCGTAATCTATCAGGCGCCGGACGGAAATATGTCGATTGATGTGACAGTTCAGAATGATACCGTATGGCTGAGCCAAGGGCAGATGGCCGAACTCTTTGACAAAGATCAGTCAGTTATTGCCCGCCACATCTCTAATGTTTTCAAGGAAGGCGAGCTGGAGAAAGAGAGTAATATGCAAATTTTGCATAATACTCTGTCGAAGTACAAACCGACTCAGGTTTACAGCCTTGATGTTATTATCTCTGTTGGCTATCGCGTTAAATCCAAACGTGGTACTCAATTCCGCATCTGGGCAAATAAGATATTGAAGCAGTATCTTCTTCAAGGCTATGCCATAAACGAGCGGATAGCTGCACAGAAATATGACGAGCTTAGTCAGTTGATAAAAGTGCTCGGCCGCACAATCCAAAATCAGGAAAGGCTTACGGAGGACAGCCGTTCATTGCTCGATGTTGTTGTCGATTACACATACGCCCTCGACACTCTTGACTGTAGCTAACACTTGAAAAGGGACCCGGAACAACATTTAAAAAGTGCCCCAC
>BLLV01000063.1 GCA_011959205.1 Bacteroidaceae bacterium | reverse complement strand
CATGAGCAATTAACCTACGCTCATTTCCAATAAATTACACTCTTTTCGTAACTTCTAAATGCAAAAGTAAATAACAATAAGGAAAAACAGGTGTTTTATCTGACTTTTTTCTGAAAAAGGAGAAAATTCAGAAAGAGTTCAGATAAATCTTTTGCAGAGATACAGGCTTTTTTTCTTCTTTGTGTCAACAAAATATTTTACGAATCAATAAAACCAAGAAATGTATGAGAACAAAAGCAATTTTATTTTTTCTTTTGTTATTGCCAGTGCATGTGGTGAATGGCCAGGATGACAAGAGAGAGTATTTGAAAAAGGTGTTGGATAATTTGGAACAGATTAAGTCGGCAACGTATGAAGTGGAGGGCGAAGTATGGAATCCGGATGATACAATTCCTTCCAGTATTAGAAAATATACGGTGAAAGAGTTCGATAATCCGGCAGATTCTACGATAGGGGCAAGTTTTGTGAATTTGGGAACAGGTGATGATAGAGAGTTTCAATTTGGTTATAATGGTGAAGTACGTGTGTTGGTGAATCATGCTGTCAAGGAAATAAAAATCGATAATTTTACCACCAGGCCGTTACCTGTCAGGCCGTTGTCCCCACCTTTTTTTAATTATTGCAAAAATATCGTCAGGTATGCTTTGGAGACAGAAGACAGCATAGCCACCACATTGGAAGACTGTGGGGATTATTTTCATTTTAAACTTGTCATAAATGAAGACACACAAGTGGAGTTCTTTGGTAAAGCTTATCACATGCCTCCACCTCCTTTCTATGTAGAGCCGACCTCTATTTATGAACTGTGGATTCACAAATCGAATGATTTGCCTTATAAAAAACGGAGAGCAATGTCCCATAATAAATCGGTGGAAACTTGTTGTAATGTGGAAATAAACAAAGAAACAATTGACAGGTTTGATGTTTTCGATTATGTTCCGCAAGGTTATGAAACAAAAAAATATGATTATGGCGCTCCTTCCAGGAATATGGCCGCTAATCTGACGGGTAAGAAAGCACCAGAATGGACATTGAATGATATAAAGGAGCGTCCTGTGTCATTGAGTGATTTGAAAAGTAAAGTCATCTTGATAAATATAACAGGAATAGGCTGTGGAGCTTGCCAGGCTTCTATCCCTTTTCTGAAAGAGCTGAAAAGAAAGTACCAAGAAGAAGATTTTGAATTGGTAGCCATTGAAAGTTGGAGCCGGATGCATTCACTTCAGAATTATGCAAAGAGAAAGGAATTGAATTATATGTTTTTGGATGGAGATGATAAAGTGATAGAAGATTACCGAACGGGTGGGGCGGCTCCGTACTTCTTTATTTTGGATAAAGAACGGATTATACGGAAAGTCATTCGAGGGTATGGCATGGGAAAGACTGATAAGGAAATAACGGAAACTATAGAAGAATTGCTATAACACAAATGGGGATGGAACAAAAAGTGATAACTTTGTCGGATACACATTTGTTCCATCCTCATTTATTTATATTCAGCACTCTGACGGTTGTCAGAACTGGAAGAACTTCTTGGCATTATTATAGCAAATATCTTCCACCATCTGATTGACGCGTTCTATCTCGCAAGCAGGGATTTCGCCGTTTTCTACATCATTGCCCAGCAAGTTGCACAAAGTACGACGGAAGTATTCGTGACGCGGATAAGACAGGAATGAACGGGAGTCTGTCAGCATACCTACGAAGCGGCTCAACAAACCTAACAATGACAGTGCATTCATCTGTTTTTCCATACCGTCTTTCTGGTCGAGGAACCACCATCCAGAACCGAATTGAATCTTGCCTGGAATTGTACCATCCTGGAAGTTGCCTAACATGGTAGCAATTACTTCATTGGCACAAGGATTCAAGTTGTAAAGGATCGTTTTGGTCAGTTTTCCTTCTGTATTCAGGCGGTCAAGGAATTTAGCCATCGCTTTGGCGGTGGTAAACTCACCGATTGAATCGAAACCGGTATCAGGCCCCAGAAGTTTGAACATCTTGGTGTTGTTGTTGCGGATTGCTCCATAGTGGAACTGCTGAGTCCAGCCTTTTTCCCAGTCCATTTCCTCAAATACGATCAGCATGGCTGATTTGAATTTCAGAATTTCTTCCTTGGTAAGTTCTGTACCACCATATACCTTATTAAATATAGCATTGATTTCAGCATCGGTATAGTCTTCGGCATAAAACTCTTCAATTCCGTGATCAGACAATTTGCAACCTTGTTCAGCAAAGAAGTCATGACGTTTGCGCAAAGCAGCCACCATGTCATCGAAAGAAGAGATTGTGACACCGCTTACAGCAGACAATTTTTCCATATAAGCACGGAAATCAGCGGGAACTTCTACTGCCATTGCTTTGTCCGGACGCCAAGTGGGGAGCATTTTAATTTCGAATCCGCTTTCACGGGTTTTGATGTGATATTCCAATGAATCTACCGGATCATCGGTTGTACAAACGGTTTCCACATGATAACGACGCATCATGCCTCGTGCGGAGTATTCTGGTTTGGCAAGCTTTTCATTGCATTCATCAAAAATTTCGCGGGCTGTTTTCGGATTCAATACTTTATTGATTCCAAATGCGGTTTTCAATTCCAAATGAGTCCAATGATATAATGGGTTGCGGAAGGTATAAGGAACTGTTTCCGCCCATTTTTCGAATTTTTCCCAATCCGTGGTGTCTTTGCCGGTACAATAACGTTCGTCCACACCGTTGGTACGCATGGCACGCCATTTATAGTGGTCTCCACCCAACCAGATTTCTGTCAGTGACTTGAACTGATAGTCGTCAGCAACCATCTGGGGAATCAGGTGGCAGTGGTAATCAATAATAGGCATTTTAGCCGCATGTTCATGATACAACTTCTGCGCAGTTTCTGTCTGAAGCAGGAAGTTTTCATCCATAAAGTTTTTCATAAGTAGTCTTTTTATATCTATATAATTGTTGCTTATTTTGACTTTTAGTAAAACCTCATTCTAAAAAAGATGTCAAAGAGCATCTCTTTAGATTTATTAACCGTTATCGAACACGAATGTATAGATTTTATTTGGAATAACAAAATTATTTGTATCTTTGCGACGAAGATTTAAAGATTTTAAATGCTTGGATAAATGATGATACATAAAAACTTAAATATATATTACCGTTTAAGAGAAAGCATGAATACTATGAGTACACAATAAATCTGATTCGTCTTCAATGAGTACAGGTATGGATAAACACATAATATAATTAAAAATATGAAAGCATTAAACAAGGAGACAGCAGTAAAGACTCAACGTCCCGAAAGAATCATTCAATTTGGCGAGGGTAACTTCCTGCGTGCGTTTGTGGATTGGATTATCTACAACATGAACGAAAAAACTGATTTCAACAGCAGTGTGGTGGTGGTTCAACCTATTGAAAAAGGGATGGTTGACATGTTGAACGCGCAAGATTGTCTGTATCATGTAAACTTGCAGGGTTTGGATAAAGGACAGGTGGTAAATAGCCTGACAAAAATTGATGTGATCAGCCGTGCCTTGAACCCTTATTCTCAGAATGATGAATTTATGAAATTGGCGGAACAGCCGGAAATGCGTTTCGTTATCTCTAATACGACAGAGGCTGGTATCACTTTTGATCCTGCCTGCAAGCTGGATGATGCCCCCGCTTCATCTTATCCGGGCAAACTGACTCAGTTGCTGTATCACCGTTATAAAACGTTTAATGGCGACAAGAGCAAAGGTTTGATTATTTTCCCTTGTGAATTGATTTTCTTGAACGGTCATAAACTGAAAGAGACCATCTATCAATATATTGAATTGTGGAACCTGGGTGAAGACTTCAAGCAATGGTTTGAGGAAGCTTGTGGTGTCTACGCTACTTTGGTAGACCGTATTGTGCCGGGATTCCCCCGCAAAGATATCGCTGCTATTAAAGAAAAATTGCAGTATGATGACAATCTGGTGGTACAGGCAGAAATTTTCCATTTGTGGGTGATTGAAGCTCCGCAGGAGATCGCCAAGGAATTCCCTGCCGACAAAGCCGGTTTGAATGTATTGTTCGTTCCGTCTGAAGCTCCTTATCACGAAAGAAAAGTCACTTTGCTGAACGGTCCTCACACTGTGTTGTCTCCGGTGGCTTATCTGTCTGGAATCAACATTGTGCGCGAGGCTTGCGAGCACGAAGTGGTAGGCAAGTACATTCACAAAGTGATGTTCGATGAACTGATGGAAACCCTGAATCTGCCGAAAGAAGAATTGAAGAAGTTTGCGGAAGATGTTTTGGAGCGTTTCAACAATCCGTTTGTTGATCACCAGGTGACTTCTATCATGCTGAACTCATTCCCTAAATATGAGACTCGCGACCTCCCGGGCTTGAAAGTTTATCTGGAACGTAAGGGCGAGTTGCCTAAAGGCTTGGTATTGGGACTGGCGGCTATCATCACTTATTATAAAGGTGGTGTTCGTGCTGACGATGCTAAGATTGTTCCGAACGATGCTCCTGAAATCATGAATCTGTTGAAAGAACTTTGGGCTACAGGCTGCACTCAGAAAGTAGCGGAAGGCGTGTTGGCTGCAGAATCTATTTGGGGTGAGAACTTGAATAATATTCCGGGCTTGACCGTAGCAGTAAAAGCTGATCTTGACTCTATTCAAGAAAAGGGTATGCTGGAAACTGTAAAGGGTATTCTCTAATCAGATTAATTGTTAGAAATAGTTTATAAATTCCTTGGGGAGATTTGGTTATTAAATTGAATTTCCCTATTTTTATATTTGGGAGATACTGTTGGTAAGACTGTTACCTTATAAATATGATATCAAAATATTGAAAAAATGAATATAAAACTTAGGCTTGAACGCCCTTCGGATTATTTCGAGACAGAGAATGTGACACGGGAAGCTTTTTGGAATCATTATTCGCCCGGTTGTTGTGAACATTATTTAATCCATGTGATGCGTGGAAGCCAGAACTTTGTACCGGAACTTGACATTGTTGCCGAAAGCAATGGGAGAATTATTGGTAATGTTGTTTATCAAAAAGCACTTATAAAAGGAGATGATGGTGCGGACTATGAAGTATTGAGTTTAGGTCCCATTTCTGTTCTTCCCGAGTATCAGAAACAAGGAGTGGGTGGGAAAATGATTGAATATTCCAAAAATATAGCCCGCGAAATGGGTTTTCGCGCTATTTTGTTGTGCGGTGATCCGGACTATTATGGTAGACAGGGATTTGTGCCTGCTGAAACTATGGGCATTCGGACCTCGGATAATATGTATGCAGCAGCACTCCATGTGTGCGAACTGAATGAAGGAAGTTTGGCAAATGTGAAAGGCCGTTATTTTGAAGATGCTGTTTATGAAATAGATGAGACGGCTTCAGCCGAATTTGACAAACGCTTTCCTCATAAGGAGTTGGTGACGGGAACCCCGATGCAAAAACGTTTTGAACAGGTTGCTGCCATGCGGAGGGAAGCTTGAAGGACTGTCCTTATTCTTTTTTCAGAGGCGGATGAAATACAGGATGATAATGGGGTGAGAGGGGGATGTTCTTGTATAAGGATATCTTTTACTGAATGCACAGGAACATTGTTAGCCGGAAATGGGAGGTAGTATTGGAATTATGAATTAATCTGTTATTCTGATTTCGATAATTTGTAATTTGCACTATCTTTGTATCCGTTTTTAAAGAAAGATTAAAGAATGAAGCCACAATTTCTTATAGGGGCCGTTACATCGGGAAGCGGAAAAACGACTTTTACGATGGGGGTGCTGCGGGCATTGCACAAACGAGGCCTGCGGATACAGCCTTTCAAGTGTGGTCCTGATTATATTGATACACAATTTCATACACTGGCTGCTGATTGTGAGTCGGTGAATCTGGATATTTGGATGGCGTCAAATACTCATGTGCAAAATCTTTATAATAAATATGGAGATGGAGCCGATGTGTGTGTTACCGAAGGAATGATGGGATTGTTCGATGGTTATCAAAAGATGCAAGGTAGTAGTGCCGGAATAGCCAGGCTGCTGAACATTCCTGTAGTGCTGGTGGTAAGCGCACGTTCTATAGGCTATTCTGTGGCTCCTTTAATTTATGGTTTCAAGCATTTTGATCCGGCTGTGAAGATTGCGGGTGTTGTCTTCAATCAAGTGTCATCTCCTTCCCATTTCGCCTGTTTGCGTAATGCCTGTGCTGATGCGGGAGTGGAGTGCTTGGGATATCTGCCTGCTGCAGAAGAATTGAAAATGCCATCCCGGCACTTGGGCTTGACATTGACGGTCAAGCGTTCCATAAACACTTTGATAGAGCAGGCTGCAGAATTGGTTGAGAAACATGTGGATTTGGATAAGCTGTTGAGCATCTGTCATCGTGTCTTCCCGTGCCGGTATATATTGCCTTATAGCTCGGAAACCGGAGTGGAAAGTTTTACTCCTTCTGTTAAAAAGATGAAGATAGCCATAGCGAGGGATCCGGCTTTCAACTTTGTTTATAGAGAAAACATAGACCGCTTGTCCGTATTGGGAAGCATTACTTATTTCAGCCCTGTATATGGCAGTGATCTGCCGGATGCTGATTTGGTTTATTTGCCTGGAGGATATCCGGAATTGTTCGCCCGTCAGCTGCATCGGCGCAAAAAGTTGATGGAGGCATTAAGAACATACGCGGAAGGAGGAGGGAAGATTTTGGCCGAATGTGGAGGAATGATGTTTCTCACCCGCTCACTGACAGCCCGCCAGGGAGGGACTGCATACACCATGACGGGGGTTCTGCCTTTAGATTGTACCATGGTGGGAGCCAGACTTCATTTGGGATATCGCCTTATGGAATATAAGGGGATGGAGTTTCGCGGGTACGAATTTCATTATTCCAATGTCGTTGTTCCCGAAGCCATGCCTTCTGTGGCGAAACAATTTACGCCAAAAGGCATGGAAGTGAGCACTCCTCTTTATAGATATAAAAATGTGATAGCCGGATATACTCATCTGTATTGGGGAGAAACGGATATCTTGAAATTATGGGAAGTATGAGATACAATAACAGAACTGGACAGAAGAAAAGTGACAGCCTTTTGCGTAGATTACACCCGATTATGTTGGCAGGAACTGGTAGTGATGTTGGCAAAAGTGTCATCGCTGCTGCATTATGTCGCATTTTTAAACAGGACGGTTATCAACCGGCACCTTTTAAGGCACAGAATATGGCATTGAATTCATACGCTACTCCGGACGGACTGGAAATAGGACGTGCACAGGCTGTACAGGCCGAAGCGGCGGGGGTACCTTGCCATACAGATATGAATCCTTTGTTATTAAAACCCAGTTCCGATCATACTTCGCAAGTGGTATTAAACGGTCGTCCCATCGGTAATCGTGATGCTTTCGAGTATTTCCGCAAGGAGGGACGTGAGGAGCTGAGACAGGAGGTGAACGCAGCCTTTGACCGTCTTGCCGCACGTTATAACCCTATTGTAATGGAAGGAGCAGGGAGCATTTCCGAAATAAATCTGCGAGATACTGATTTGGTGAATATGCCGATGGCCTGTTATGCGGATGCGGATGTGATTCTGGTTGCTGATATTGACCGGGGGGGCGTATTTGCCAGTGTCTATGGTTCGGTCATGTTGCAGACTCCTGAGGACAAGAAACGTATAAAAGGAGTGATCATTAATAAATTCAGAGGGGATATCCGCTTGTTTGAGCCGGGCGTGAAGATGATGGAGGATTTATGTGGTATTCCTGTCTTGGGAATAATACCTTATTATAGGGATATACATATTGAGGAAGAGGATTCCGTAGTTTTGGACTATAAACGGATGCAAGCAGTGGAAGGCAAAATAAACATAGCGGTCGTTCTGTTGCGCCATCTCTCGAACTTTACAGATTTCAACAGATTGGAACGGGATGAGCGGGTACACCTTTATTATACCAATAATACGGAAGAACTGGCCAAGGCTGATATAATTCTGCTTCCTGGCAGCAAAAGTACGTTGGATGACTTGTATGAGTTGAGACGGAACGGGGTGGCGCAAGCTGTCCTGCGTGCGCATAGGGAAGGGGCTGCTGTAATGGGAATTTGTGGGGGATATCAATTGATGGGACTTGAGGTGCACGATCCGGAAGGAGTGGAGGGAGAGATCCGCCAGTTGCCGGGACTGGGACTGCTTCCTGTCATTACTATGATGCAAGGGGAGAAGGTGACGCGGCAGGTGAATTTTCATTTTCTTGAGAATGCGGAAACTTGCCAAGGATATGAAATACACATGGGAGAAACCCGTCCGGCTCCGGGAATGTCTGTCGTTCCTTTGAACAAACTGGAAAACGGTGGAGAGGACGGTTGTTTTGTCAACCAAAAATGTATGGGAAGTTATATTCATGGAATATTGGATAATCAGGCATTTATAGATTATCTGCTGGAACCATACGCGGAAAAACTGGAGCATCATACGACGGTGGATTACCGGACTTATAAAGAAGAACAATATGATAAATTGGCAGAGCATGTACGCAGTCATCTTAATCTGCCTTTGTTGTACCAAATAATGAGTAGGAATGATTGAAGGACATGGTGATGATGCTTATAAGTATAAAGCAATAAAGATAAATTTCAGTTCAAACGTATATAATCATGTAGACCATAGCGGATTATACCAGTATTTGTCTCGGCAGATGGAAAGTATCCGTACTTATCCCGAACCGGAACCTTATTCGCTGGAAAAGGTTTTGGCGGAACGGTTTTGTCTTTTGTCTGAAGAAGTTTGTGTGACCAATGGGGCTACGGAAGCCATTTACTTAATAGCCCAGACATTCAGGAGTCAGATCTCGGCAATCTTGATGCCGACTTTCAGCGAATATGCGGATGCTTGTCGTCTGCATGGTCATAAAGTGGTTCCTATATATAACTTGAACCGTTTGCCGGATAGGGGGAGGTTGATATGGTTATGTAATCCTAATAATCCCACCGGAGAGGTCAGGGAAAAGGAAGCCTTGACAGCCTGTATAAAACAAAATCCGCAGCGTATTTTTATCATAGACCAGTCGTATGAATTCTTTACACAAAAGGCTTTGCTTACAGCCAGGGAGGCTGCGGAATTTCCGAATGTTATCCTGTTGCATTCCATGACAAAACGTTTTGCTGTGCCCGGCTTGCGTTTAGGATATATCACTGCATGTAAAGAACTGCTGCATGAAATCCGGACACAGCGGATGCCTTGGTCTGTTAATCAGTTGGCTATAGAGGCCGGGCATTATTTACTGTCTTCTTCTCAATGTGATATAGATATCTCCTTGTTGCTGAAAGAGAAAGAGAGGTTAGTTCAATATTTACTTTCAATAGGAGGAATGGAGATATGGCCATCGGATACTCACTATATGTTAGTTCAATTGCGTATGGGAAAGGCGGCGGCTTTGAAAGAATATCTGGCAACAGAGCAGGGTATTCTTATTCGTGACGCATCCAATTTTGAAGGGCTGAATGAACACTTCTTCCGTATTGCTACACAAACTCCGGAAGAAAATGACAAACTGGTAGAAAGTATAAAGAAATGGACATATATGTATTAATCCTTCCGTTGTTGATAGGATGGATCTTGGATAAACTGCTCGGGGATCCGGCAGGGGTTCCGCATCCGGTGGTAGGATTCGGGAAGCTGATTTCTTTTTGTGAGAAGCGATGGAACTGTGGGACACATCGGATATTGAAAGGAGGGGTGGCAGCTATTATGCTTATTTTATTGGTATATATAGGATCGGCTTCAGCATTACATTATCTGTTTGCGCTGAACCGTTGGCTGGGTATTGTCCTGTCTGCTGTGCTTGTTTTCTATTGTCTGGCAGGAACGACACTTATCAATGAAGTAAGACAGGTTTTTCTGGCTGCAGACCATTCTTTGGAGGAAGGAAGAAAGCGGGTCTCCCGTATCGTGGGGCGTGATACTTCGGAACTGACAGATCAGGAAGTGCGTACGGCTGCTTTGGAAACATTGGCTGAGAACTTGAGTGACGGGGTTATTGCTCCATTATTCTGGTATTTGCTTTTGGGAGTTCCCGGTATGCTTGCTTATAAGATGGTCAATACGCTTGATTCTATGATAGGCTATAAGAATGAACGTTATCTTCGGTTCGGTTGTGTCGCTGCACATATTGATGATATGGCGAACTATGTTCCGGCTCGTTTAACCGCGTTTTTAATGGTGCTGTGTGCAGGACGTCCCGGTTTGCTGAGATTTGTAGGTAAATATGGCAACCGGCACGCCAGTCCTAATTCAGGTTATCCGGAGTCTGCTTTAGCTGGTATCTTGAATTGCCGTTTTGGAGGTCCTCATGTTTATTTTGGAGAAATAGTCTATAAACCTTTTATTGGAGATAAGAATCGGTTAGTCCATACACAGGATATGCATAAGGCTGTCAATATAAACAGAAGAGCGGAAATTTTGATGGTTATAGTAAATATTGTTTGCTTATATTTGGTCAGCTGAAAAATATATATTACTTTTGTTACCGTTTTAGAGATGCGGCAGTAGCTCAGTTGGTAGAGCATCAGCTTCCCAAGCTGAGGGTCGCGGGTTCGAGTCCCGTTTGCCGCTCTTTTTTTATTTTTCTTCCTTTTCCAATTCTTTTATCTCTTTATTGAGGGATACGGACAAAATGGTTCTTAAAACAACAATACCTCCCAATAGGGCCAATTCATTCAAGGTTGGTTCCAATACTGTTTTCAGAATATCCGAAGCTATCAGAAATTCTAAACCAAGAAGCAGATAAGTTCCGAATGTGGCTCTTAGTTTTCGTATATTGGTAGTGGAATATCCTCCGGTAAAACGTCGTATTTCATTCTTCAAAAAAGAGATGATACCTATCAACGCTCCGTATGTGACAATCAAAAGGCTTGTCACACTTATAACAGCAGCTAATAAATCCAGGAAATGAGTAAGCATAGTTATTTGTCTTTATGAATAGAACAAATAACTAAGCGATATGTTCTTACATCACGATAACTCAATCTTGACAATACCTCCATAAGGAGTGAGTGCGTCAAATGCCTCTTCGGGTTTAATGATACCTGCATAAATCTGTGCGTTCAGTAAAATACCACCATGAGCAAAGATCGCGACTTGTTCATACGGCTTTTGGCGAAGCTCGTCCAGAAAAGCGGCAACGCGCCGGTATTGGTCTTCAAAAGATTCTCCATGAGTCGCTTTTACATGTAGATAATCTGCATACCATTTTTCCAGATTAGCGTCGGCAATTTCATCGAACCGATGCATTTCCCAATCTCCGAAGTTTATTTCTTTCAAGCGGTCGTCCCGTTCGGCATCCGGGTATCCGCAGAAGGTGGCCAGGCGTACACAACGGGTCAACGGACTGGTATAAACCTTGTCAAAAGATAACCCTTGTAAATGAGCTGCTGTTTGAGTTGCTTCTGCCTCAAAAGTGGGTTTCAAAGGAACATCTGTCTGTCCGTAACAAACGCCTTGGGGAACATCGACGGAGGTATGGCGTATGAAGTATATTACCATAGGTTTGTGTAGATTAAGTTTATAGTTAGATAAAAAGAGAGTTCACATAATAAGAATGTCGCTCCGCAACAGTCGCCGGTATATCCTTGCAAACGTCTGCGCATCAGTGACATTAAAAGGATAAATACCAGAGCAGGAGCAATGGCTGCCCACCAATATTCTCTATCCAGCCATAAAAGCATAGGCAGGACTCCGCCTATAAAAGCGGATACTAAAGCGCCCGGACTCATGCGGTCATAAATAACCTTTGCTTTCGATTCCTCTTCTTTACGGGCGTATGGAAGCGTATTGATGATTTGTGCGGCACAAAACTTGCTCCAGGCATCCCCGCTTAGTATGGCCGCACATGCCAAAGGTACAGAAAGTGTGGCGAGTGTGTTCCATATCAATCCGTAGTAGAATATTAGTCCGAGCACTCCGTATGTGCCGATATGTGAATCCTTCATGATGGACAGAATCTTGTCACGTGATGTACCGCCCCCGAAGCCGTCGCAGAAGTCTGCCCATCCATCTTCGTGTAAAGCACCCGTTACTAATAACCGGACAGCCAGCGCCATGAGCACAGCTGTCTGCACAGGCAAAAATTCTGCTGTGATCCATAGAGTGCCTGCCATGATACCTCCTGTCAACCATCCTACAAAAGGCCAGTAATCCACTACTCGTTTAAAGTAAACAGGGGGTACATCGGCTATTTTCCAAAACGGAAGATGTGTGAAAAAAATGAGGGAGGCAAGCAGTTTCATGACTAAAAATATTTAGTGATGGAGGCATGGGCGAAGTTGTCCATCTCATTCATCATGTTTACAGAAGAAACAACGATAGGATAAGCGCATATCGCTCCTGTGCCTTCTCCCAGACGGAGACCTAAATTTAATAAAGGGTGTACTTTCATGGCGTCCAATACCAGTTTATGACCGGTTTCGTCTCCCTGATGTCCGAATATGGCATACGACAGAACTTCCGGATGAAGTTTTGAGGCGGCCAGCATGCAATTGGTCATGATGAAGCCGTCCACCAGAATAATCATTTTCAATTCTGCCGCCCGGAGCATGCCGCCTATTGCCATTGCCATCTCATATCCTCCAAACCAAGCGATGATATCTTTGGCGGAACCGTCACCGGCATAATGGTCAACCGATTGTTTCAATACATTGTATTTATGGCGGATACCTTCTGAATCCAGTCCGCTTCCCGCACCTACACATTGCTCTAATGAAATACCTGTCAGCAAGTGCATCCAGATAGAGGAAGGCGAGGTGTTGCCGATACCCATTTCGCCAAAACTGACCACATTGCAGCCGTCAGCATGAATCATGTCCGTTATCTTTGCTCCACGTTCCAGACATAATTCCATTTCTTCCATGCTCATGGCAGGGCCTTTCAGGAAACTGCGTGTGCCACGTCCCACACTACAGTTGATAATGCCTTTCTCGTATGGAAGATCATAATCGACTCCTGAGTCCACCAATACAAGCTTAAAACCATGTTGGCGACATAAAAAGTTAACTCCGGCGCCACCATGCAAGAAATTACTTAGTTGCTGCCACGTGATTTCTTTGGGGGACTTGCTTACCCCTTCTTCTACGATACCATGATCGGCTGCAAAAAGTACGTTGTGCGGATGGCTTAATGTAGGGGAGAGGTTTTGTTGGATTAATCCGATTTGTAATGCAAGGTCTTCCAGAACGCCCAATGAGCCTTTGGGCTTTGTCAAATTGTTGATTTTGTCTATCAATGCTTCCCGAAGGCTTTCATCGGGATACTCAATATGAAAGTTTCTCATTGTATTTATTATTTTATAGGAACGG
This sequence comes from Bacteroidaceae bacterium, assembly GCA_011959205.1. Lineage (GTDB taxonomy): Bacteria > Bacteroidota > Bacteroidia > Bacteroidales > Bacteroidaceae > Phocaeicola. The sequence continues at coordinate 34,630 of BLLV01000063.1, read as the reverse complement.
GAATTCCCGATACCATCAAATATACCTGATCTGCTTTTGAAGCTATATATTGGTTCATCCAGCCTTGTAAATCAGTAAAGCGGCGTTGAATGGCGTTTTCGGATACAGCTCCGGAACCTATTTCATTGGTTACGAAAATAAAAGTGGCATCCTGTCGGGTAAAGTTGTCAAATTCCTGTTTGACTGCCTGTAATGCAGCCTCTACATCTGCATCCAAATCAAAGAAAAAGTTGGTGCACCATAAGGTGACACAATCGATCAATACTACATTATCCTTTACTTGATGGCGGCTCAGTTCCTTTTCCTCCTCTATATTCGTCCATTCCGGTCCGCGTCTTTCCTGATGTTTGATGACGCGTTGGCGGAATTCTTCATCCCAGATGCGGGAAGTGGCCATATAGATAGGAGTGGGCGATAAGCTTAAAGCCAATTTCTCCGCGTATGAGCTTTTTCCCGAACGCTGACCGCCTGTGATTAAGATAATCCGTTTCATTGTTCTACTTCTCGGCGGCACGCAGAATCAGCGTAGTCGCACCTAATGTGATGATGGCGCCTTCCTCAATCCGTATCCGGTCCTTGTCCCCCAAAATCTCGTTCATCAGGAATGTTCCTGTAATGCTGTCATTGTCGCGCAGGGTGTAAATGACTTCCCCTTGCTTGTTGCGTTTCACGTTAATGATGCAATGCCGTCTGTCCATGCTCGGATCTGATGTTTCGATGGGGATATCCACTTCAGTACCTTTGCTTCTGCGTCCTATCAGGTTGTCACCTTCTATCAAGGGCAATACTTGTTTGTATCCGAATACATTTTCTACTACCACGATACTTCCAAAATCCTCTTTATTGGCTTGTTCGTCCAATATTTCTTCTTTGCGGATTGCTTTCAGCTTGGACTTTCCGATACGGATGCTGAATTGTTTTTTACACTGGTCGCATACAAAGACCAACGACTGGCCTTCTGTATATTTGGTTTCATCAAAAGTTATATAGTTGTCACATTTGGGACACAAAACTCTTTTCATAAAAAATGATCTTGTTTATTTGGAACTCAATACCCATGCATTCTTGAACGCATTGTTCTGTTTCAGTTCATTTATTTTTTTATAAGCGGCGGCTTTATCTGCAAAACTGCACAAAGACAGGCGATAACGCCCGTTACCTTCTATGACTGTTACATCTTTGTATCCTTTTTGCTTGTACTCATTGAGCACTTGTTGCGCATCATTGGCTGTCGGCACACTGGATACAATGATATAATACTTACTTTTTTTACTGTTCGACAGTGTTGCCGTTTCTTTCTTTTCAGAGGCGGGCTTATTTACGGCAACCACCGTTTTGTCCGATGGCTGTTCTTTGTTGTTTAAATTCGATACAACAGCATTCTTGGAAGGCGCTTCGTGTGCTTTTCCTACCTTTTCTACTTTTACCGCTACCGGTTTCAGTGTGTTCTGATTATTTTTAACATTCGTCTTCTTAGGTTGTTGCGGTTTGGCAGGAACAGTAATCAAGGTCGTTGCCAAAGATTGTGAACGGATGGCGTCAAACAGACCGTCCGTACCTAAGGAGGCGTAATTGCCCTTGTCCACATACGTGTTCTCTACCGGAACGGACAAGAAGAAAAACAAGACTACGGCTACCGCCACAGCTACTGCATTTCCTATCCACTGGCGTTTGAAACGTACTGTCGTCCTCTTTCTTTTTTCCTGTTGGGGAAGTAATTCCCTGGTTGCTGTAGGAACAGTTGAAACAGGAAACTCTAATCTGTTGATAGAAAAAGAACTAAGCCCATATAAGGTAGGTGATAACGCACCGTCCTCATTGGGGTGGAACTCGTATGTGCTATAAATATTATAATGTAAGACACCTATGCCATGCATTTCTGCACATCCGTTTTGGTATAATTGTTCTTTTAATCCGGCTACCTCTTTTTCTATCATGCGTGTGGCATCAGGAAAATCGGTGTGATGGGCTTGCATATACGATTGAACTAATAAACCATCGTTTATAGTCAATTGGGGATTGAAGCCAATGGTACGTACAGGGGGAAGATAAAGGTTTTCCTCCTTGACATACCGTGCCGGTTGATAGTGCGCTATAAAACCGCCAAAGTCTGGAATAATCACGCAATCATTTTCCAGTAACAGAATTTCTATATGTCTAGCCAATTCAATCATATCGCAAAATTAGCATTTTTATTCCGTTTCAGTGCAACTTTTATGGAAGAAAATAACAACTCACTCATAATTTATTGTAATTTTGCAGCGAAAAAGTCAGACTAACGAATTAAATAAAATGAATATAGCGATTGTAGGAACCGGGTATGTAGGACTTGTTACCGGAACATGTTTTGCCGAGACCGGCGTAGACGTAACTTGTGTAGATGTGAATGCAGATAAGATTGCTAATCTGCAAAAGGGTATTATCCCTATTTATGAACCGGGGTTGGAGGATATGGTTTTGCGTAATGTGAAAGCCGGACGTCTTCATTTCACCACTTCTTTAGAGAGTTGTCTGGACAATGTGGATATTGTGTTCAGTGCTGTGGGCACGCCTCCCGATGAAGATGGAAGTGCTGATTTGCGTTATGTGCTTGAAGTTGCCAAGACGATTGGTGCTAACATGAAGAAATATACCTTGGTCGTGACTAAGAGTACGGTGCCTGTGGGTACGGCTCGAAAAGTAAAAGCGGCTATCCGGGAGGAATTGGAGAAAAGAGGGGAGTCGATAGATTTTGATGTGGCTTCTAATCCGGAATTCTTGAAAGAAGGTAATGCTATCGATGACTTTATGAGTCCGGACCGTGTGGTGGTGGGCGTGGAGTCGGAAAGGGCTAAGAAGCTGATGACCAGGCTGTATAAACCTTTCATGCTGGTTAACTTCCGCGTTATTTTCATGGATATTCCTTCTGCCGAGATGACTAAATATGCGGCAAACTCCATGCTGGCCACCCGTATCAGCTTTATGAACGATATTGCCAACCTGTGCGAGCTGGTGGGAGCTGACGTAAATATGGTACGCGATGGAATAGGTTCCGACAGCCGTATCGGTCGTAAGTTCCTGTATCCGGGATGCGGTTACGGTGGTTCTTGTTTTCCGAAAGATGTGAAGGCGTTGATTAAGACTGCCGAGCAGAATGGTTATTCCATGCAGGTGCTGAAAGCGGTGGAAGATGTAAACGAGAATCAGAAAGGAATTTTATTCGAGAAACTGGTAAAAGTGTTCAATGGAGATTTGAAAGGCAAGACAGTGGCTTTGTGGGGACTTGCATTCAAGCCCGGTACGGACGATATGCGTGAGGCTCCGGCTTTGGTACTTATTGAGAAATTGAAACAGTCGGGTTGCAATGTCCGCGCATACGATCCTGCTGCTATGGATGAGTCCCGCCGCCGGATAGGAGAGTCGGTTTATTATGCGCACGACATGTATGATGCGGCTCTTGATGCGGATGCGCTGATTCTGGTAACCGAGTGGAAAGAGTTCCGTCTTCCTACTTGGGGAGTCATCAAGAAGGCGATGAAGCAACCTGTAGTGCTTGACGGACGAAATATTTATGATGGTGACGAACTGCAGGAAATGGGGTTTGTTTATCATTGTATCGGTCGATAAATAAAATAGAGAGAAAAACCATGTACAAACGTTTTTCAATAATAATGTTGGCTGTTGCGCTGTCTTCTTGTGGAACTCCGCAACAAAAAGCATCCGCCCTGGAAGAGAACAAGGAGGCAAAATCTTTGTTGGAAGGTATATGGTTGGACGATAATACGGAAACGGCGTTACTGAGGGTGAAAGGCGACACCCTGTTTTATGCAGATGCCGCTACGGCTCCCGTTGCTTTTAAAATTATAGGTGATTCGTTGATTACGTATGGTGCACGGATTAATGGTTATAAGATCGAAAAGCAGGGGGAGCATATTTTTTGGTTTCATTCGGCTGTAGGAGATGTGATACGTCTGCATAAGTCTGATACGGAGAATGATTCTCTGGCATTTATCCATACTCGGGAAATCCCTGTTTATAACGAAGTTATTAAGAAAGATTCAGTGGTGACATACGATAATATCCGTTATCGCGGATATGTGTACATTAACCCGTCAAAGATTAAAGTAATGCGTCCGGGAGTTTCGGAGGAAGGACTTGGGGTGGATAATGTATATTATGACAATATCATACATATCTGCGTGTATGAGGGCAGGAAGAGTCTTTATGCCAAAGATATAACGAAACAAATGTTCAAAGATATAGTTCCGGATGATTTTTTGCAATGGGCTATCTTGTCGGATATGGATTTTATGGGTGTTGATTCCAAAGGGTATCATTATCAGGCCACGGTGTGTGTGCCTGACGATGCGTCTTGTTATATGGTTAATATCACTGTCGGCAAGGATGGAGGACTTTCATTCGAGCTGGTCAGGTAGTCGTGATGGTTGCATCTTTTTTTCATTCAGCACATAGGTTTATCAGGCATAATCAGGAATCAGCCTGATAGTAGGGAAGCGGAGAGTCCGAAAAGCCGGATTGTGAAAAGTCCGGGGATCAACAGTGGGATACATGACTATCGTATTATTGTAAAAAAAAGTATGTGGACTTCGTGGGCCAAGTAAGTGGTGTTACTTTGCCTGCGGACATATATTACTTTGTTCACGAACATATATTACTTTTTTTAGTGGAATATGGGCCGGCAGAAATTTAGTGGGAAGTGACCAGGAACTTTTATAAAGAAAACTCGAACGATGAGTGGACGGAGCGATCTTTATTTTGATGAAACACGTTTATAAACCGAGATTTTTTATGTAAGTTTGCAACTGATCATGGGCTACTTTTTTTAGTTTGGCAAACTACGAATATGCAACATAAAAAGGTGTTTGCCAAGAGGGGTGGATAATATGGTAATGGAACTTGGCACATGGGGCAGGGTGCAATACATACATACGTGCAGGCCGATGCTTACTTACGTGTGACTCGATGCCAGCGTACGTGCGGGCTTCACGTTACTAATGTTTATTGTTGAATAGGCCAAGATGTTTTTCAAATACACCTTCATGTTTAAAAAAAACATCTTCATGTTTAAAAAAAACAACCATACGTTTTAAAAATACGTCAGCATGTTCAGCGTACCGGTCTAGCTTGTTCATTACTCCCTCACTAAGCTGACATGCTTCCTTCTCCCCTCATCCTTTCATTTTATGCAATACACACAGAAAATCAGTCGGTTAAAACTGAAATCACTTCCCTTTACTCCCGTTTCAGCCGTATGATCTGAAAGGGTTAAAATCGTGGCTTACTGACCGCTGATGAAACATAGCCACTTTCATCTCCATAAAAATAAATTAGGAAGAAAACCGGCCGGTCTTCTTCCTAATTCTTTTTGTATATTGCGCGCGCTTCCTATTCTTTGGGGGGATTTTTTCTATTATTAGCACCGGGCTTGCCTGCACCGTTTCTTTTTCCCTTATAATTCCCTTGTTTCCTGGAACCGCCACCTTTGTGATTGCTACGGCCAGCACTACTTCGCGGGTTATATTCGGGAGCTTCTCCCAATTCCTCGGGAACTGGGATTTTATAGATGTTCCTACCCAAGAAATTCTCGATAGCTTTGAATTGAGTCTGCTCTTTTTCACTGACAAAAGTAATGGCGCAACCATCGTGGTTGGCACGGGCTGTACGTCCGATGCGGTGTACATAGTCCTCGCTGTCGTGTGGTACGTCGTAATTGATCACCAGGCGGATGTCATCAATGTCTATTCCTCGCGAGACAATATCGGTAGCAATCAGAATATTGATTCTGCCACTTTTGAATTCACGCATAATCTGTTCCCGCTGGGATTGCTCCAAGTCCGAGTGCATTTCACCTACGTTCAGCTTCATCCGCTTGAATGCTTGTGTCACCTCCTTTACTTTCAATTTGGAAGAGGCGAATATGATGACACGTTCGGGCGTTTGATCCTGAAACAGGGATTGGATAATTTCCAATTTCTGGCGTTCATAACAGATATAAGCGGTCTGGATAATCTTCTCTGCAGGCTTTGAAACCGCTAATTTTATTTCTACCGGATTGTTTAAGATCGTTTTTGCCAATTGTTGTATTTTGGTCGGCATAGTGGCCGAGAACATGATAGTCTGACGTTCTTTCGGCAGATACTTCACTATTTGCATAATATCATCCGAGAATCCCATGTCCAGCATACGGTCCGCTTCATCGAGAATGAAGAAAGAAACCTTGGATAAGTCTACGTAACCCAGGCTGAGATGACTTATCAGACGTCCCGGAGTAGCAATGACTACATCGGCTCCCAAAGTTAAACCTTTCTTTTCCTGCTCGAAGCGCACACCGTCGTTTCCTCCGTAAACAGCTACGCTGGATGCCGGTAAAAAATAAGAGAAGCCTTCCATTTGCTGGTCTATCTGTTGTGCTAATTCGCGTGTGGGTGACATGATTACGCAATTGATGGCATCTTCCGGATATCCGCCTTTGCTTAATTGGTTAAGAACGGGTAAAAGGTATGCGGCTGTCTTGCCGGTTCCGGTCTGTGCCACTCCGATCAAATCTTTTCCTTCAAGAATGACCGGTATGGTATGTTCTTGTACAGGAGTACATTCCTCAAATCTCATGGCATCTAATGCCTGAAGCACTCCTTCTTCTAAATTTAGTTCTGAAAATTTCATATATATAGTTACTTCTTTCTTTAGAGTTTGCCGCGTTCTTCCAGGTAAGAGTCCTTGAAACCCAGAAAATAGAGGACACCGTCCAATCCGATCGTATTAATGGACTGCTGTGCGTTAGCCACTACCTTGGGTTTTGCGTGGAATGCTATACCCAGACCGGCTTCGGACAACATGGGCAAGTCATTCGCGCCATCTCCTACAGCAATGGTTTGCGCTATGTCCACACGTTCTACTTGAGCGATCAGTTTCAGCAGTTCGGCTTTACGTTTCCCGTCAACTACATCCCCCAGATATCTCCCGGTTAATTTGCCATTTACAATTTCCAGTTCGTTGGCATATACGTAATCTATGCCGAACTTGTCTTTCAGGTAATTGCCGAAGTAGGTGAATCCACCGGATAGGATGGCTATTTTGTAACCATATCTTTTCAATACAAACATCAGACGTTCCACACCTTCGGTGATGGGGAGGTTTTCTGCGATTTCTTTCATGACGCTTTCATCCAGCCCTTTCAGTAAAGCTACACGTTCTGTGAAACTTTCAATAAAATCGATTTCTCCACGCATGGCACGTTCCGTTATTTCCCGTACCTGGTCACCCACACCGGCACGTTCTGCCAGTTCGTCTATGCACTCTGTCTGTATCAAGGTAGAATCCATGTCGAAACAAATCAGGCGACGCATGCGTCGGTACATATTGTCCAACTGGAAAGAGAAGTCCATTTCCAGTTCACTGCTCAGTTTCATCAACGCCTGTTGCATTTCCTCTCGTTGGCGAGGAGTGCCACGGACGGAGAACTCGATGCATGCCCGCACATTTGCTTTCTGTTCGTCCAACGGAATACGTCCCGTAAGGCGTTTGATGGCATCAATGTTCAAGCCTTGTTCCGCTAATATTCCTGTAACTGCTGCGATTTGTCTGGCTGTCAGCTTGCGCCCCAGCAATGTCAGGATATACCGGTTTTTGCCTTGCATATTTACCCATTCCTCATATTCCTCCACAGTGACAGGGTAAAAACGGATATTGATGCCTAATGCGGAAGCTTTAAACAGCAACTCTTTCATGATATTACCTGAATCTTTTTCCTGACTCTTGAATAAAATGCCTAATGACAGGGTGCTATGAATATCAGCTTGGCCAATATCCAAAATGGTAACATCATACTTTGACAAGATATCCGTAATGGAAGCGGTTAGTCCCGGTCGGTCAAGACCGGTAATTCTAATTAAAATAAGTTCAGTGTTATTATTCATACTTTGTGGTTGCTATTTACAGATTGCAAAAGTACGTAAATAAATCCTTATCAGCTATATTTTCTGCATTCTTTTTTCTCGATGAAATGGGCGATTTTATGCTATATAACATATTTTTTGGGAAAAAACCTTGGAGTTAATTTTAAAACTCCTTACCTTTGCCACAGATTTCTAATTCAAATGGCATTGATAATCAATGCTAAAGATAATGTTCCGGGTAGAAATTACTGTTTAAGGGCAGTCCCGGATAGTATTAACCAAGATCGAATTACATGATTAAAAATGTAAAGTGGATTTTTGTTGTATTAATTATTAGTTCCTTGATTTCGTTCTCTTTTGTAGGGAAAGACACGCCGACAGAAGGTTTGACCATAGGAGACAAGGCTCCTACATTTACCATCTGTGGCGAAAAGCAGTTGATTGACTTGAAAGATTTGAGAGGCAAATATGTACTGCTAAGTTTTTGGGCCAGCTATGATGCTCCGTCAAGGATGCAGAATGCGACTTTGAATCATGCCATCGCGCAGGCCGACAATGTAGAAATGGTTTCTGTTTCATTTGATGAATACAAGTCAATATTTAACGAAACCATTAAAAAAGACCAGATTTCAACTTCCAATTGTTTTGTGGAATTGGCTGGTATCTCATCGGATCTATATCAGACTTATCGCTTAAAAAGAGGCTTTAAGAACTTTTTGTTAGATGAAAATGGCGTTATTGTTGCCAAAGACATCACAGCATCCGAACTCTCTTCTTATTTGAATTAAAAGAGAGCTTTTCCGAAAGGAAGAAAAATACAACAAAAATAATTACCGTGGATTCTCAATGGAATCTGCGGTTTTTTTTATGTTTTTCCTATCACATCCTGTTTTATTGATTTACATCATTTCTCTTTAACATTCAAATGGTTACCTTTGTCGAAAAATAAAAAGATTATGAAGGAGATTAAGAATATTGTATTTGATTTCGGTGGGGTTCTTATCGGTATTGACCGTGACAAGGCGGTTAAGGCCTTTCAGGAGGCCGGGATGAAGGAAGCGGAGCAGTTGCTGGGCGAGTATCATCAGCAGGGAATATTCCAAGAGGTGGAGGATGGGCGCATGGACGCCGAAACTTTTCGTAAGGAACTTAGCGGAATGTGTGGTAAAGAACTTACTTATAAGGAGGTGGAAAGTGGATGGAAAGGTTTTGTGACAGAGGTTCCGCAATATAAGCTGGATTATCTGAATGAACTCCGTAAGAAATATAAGGTTTATATTCTGAGCAATACCAATCCGTATATGATGGGATGGGCGAGAAGCAGTGAACTGACTTTTGCGGGCAAGCCATTGGATGCGTATGTAGATAAAATATATGCGTCGTATGAAATCGGAGTCACAAAGCCCGGGCGTGGTATCTTTGATTATATGATAAAAGACAGTGGATTGAATCCTGCCGAAACAATTTTTGTGGATGATGGTGCGTCAAATATTGCGATGGGGCAAGAATTGGGGTTCGTTACTTTGCAGCCGGAGAACGGAGAAGACTGGAGAGCGGAGCTGGATAAGATGCTGGAAAGATAATCTGATGAAGACTAAAAAATGAAGAAATTCATCATTCTTCATTTTTTAGTCTTTATCCTTTCTTCGTTCTTTATTTAGGAGCTTTTCTGTATAGATAGATAGCGATAAATGTATAAAGTATATTAGGAATCCACACCGCTACAATAGGGGGAGTGTTTCCGTTGACGGCAAAGGTCGCCGATACTGTTTGGAACAGAATATATGAGAAACTGAGTGCTAATCCCACCCCCAAGTGCAGTCCCATTCCTCCTTTCATCTTCCGGGATGATAACGAAACACCGATAGTGGTCAGGATAAAGGCGGCAAAGGACATGGCTATACGCTGGTAATATTCAATCTCAAATTCTTTTATATTAGCGAATCCACGCCTTTTCTGCTTGTCTATATACTCTTTCAGTTCAGGGCTTGTCATGGTTTGTTGCTGCCCTTTCATGATCAGAAAGTCCTGAGGTTCCATTTTGATTATCGTATCCAGACGGTCGCCACGGGTGATTTTCTCACGCATGCCTTCCATTTCGCGTATCATATAGTTCTTGATGGTCCATTTGTGTACGGATGCTGTATCGTAAGTGACACTCCGGGCAGTGAGGTGGGCTACCAGCTTTTTGTCATCGAACTTGTCTAACGAGAAGCGGTATCCCGTTTTGTTGTAATTCTCATAGCGCTCTATGTAGGCAATGACCCCGCTGTCTACTTCCAGTTGCACGTTTCGTACATATTCCTGTTTCTTTTTTTTCTTATAACGGTCCTCAAAGTCCAAACGGGTTACATTTCCCTTAGGTATGATGTATGCTCCCAGTCCGAAAGTAACGACGGAAATGATGGCAGCCGAAATCATATAGGGACGCATCATTCGTTTAAAACTCATCCCGGTGGAGAACATGGCAATGATTTCCGAGTTTTCCGCCAGTTTGGAGGTGAAGAAGATGACAGCGATAAAGACAAACAACGGGCTGAATAAGTTTGAGAAGTAGGGGATGAAGTTCATGTAATAATCAAATACAATTGCTTTCAGCGGAGCTTTGTTATTGATGAACCTGTCTATATTCTCGTTCACGTCAAACACCACTGCAATGGAGATAATCAATGCAATAGCAAAAAAGTAGGTTCCCAGAAACTTCTTAATGATATATACATCCAGTCTTTTCACCCATTTGTCCAGTTTCAGCCGGTTGATATCCGGCTGAAACCATTTTTTATTCTTTTGGGGTGAGTCTGTGTTTGTCTTGAACCAATTCTTCATCTTTCGTAGTTTATAATCTTGTAGATAAGCGTTTTACCATCATTGGCTTCCATGTGGAGAAATCTCCTTCAATGATGTGTTTACGGGCCTCGCCCGCTAACCACAGATAGAATGCCAGGTTGTGGATAGATGCAATTTGCATGGCCAGCAGCTCTTGTGCGTGGAACAGATGGCGCAAGTAAGCACGGCTGTACATAGTATCCACATACGATGCGCCTTCGGCTTCGATGGGAGCGTAATCATCCTCCCACTTCTTGTTGCGCATGTTCATGATGCCGTCTTTGGTGAACAGCATGCCATTGCGTCCGTTACGGGTAGGCATTACACAGTCAAACATATCCACACCGCGCTCTATGCCTTCCAGTATATTTACTGGTGTGCCGACTCCCATCAGATAGCGGGGCTTGTCTTTGGGCAAGATTTCATTGACAACCTCTATCATTTCGTACATTTTCTCGGTTGGCTCACCTACGGCCAAGCCACCGATCGCGTTTCCGTCAGCTCCCTTGGAAGCAATGTATTCTGCTGATTGTTTGCGTAAGTCGGGATAAACGCAGCCTTGCACAATGGGGAATAACGATTGCTGATAACCATACTTGGGATCGGTTTCGTTGAAATGCTTTATACAGCGGTCCAGCCAACGATGGGTCAGCTGCATTGATTTTTTTGCATATTCATAATCTGCGGTTCCCGGAGTACATTCGTCAAAAGCCATCATGATATCCGCACCGATAGTCCGTTCGATATCCATTACCCGTTCGGGAGTGAACAGGTGCTTCGAGCCGTCTATGTGTGAGCGGAATTCTACGCCTTCCTCTCTCATCTTGCGGATACCTGATAAAGAGAATACTTGAAAACCGCCGCTGTCGGTCAGCATAGGACGGTCAAAACCGTTGAACTTATGCAGGCCTCCGGCACGTTCTATGATATCCAATCCCGGTCGCAAATACAGGTGGTAAGTGTTTCCCAGGATTATCTGCGCTTTAATGTCCTCTTTCAACTCATGCAAATGCACGCCCTTCACCGTTCCCAATGTACCCACAGGCATAAAGATGGGGGTTTCTATCTGCCCGTGATCAGTCGTTATCAATCCGGCACGGGCATTCGATTTGGGGTCTGTATATTGTAAGTCAAAAGTCATATTTATTTTTTTTCTTCTGTTTTCTGATTGGTAATATTGAAATCAATGGCACCATTTACTTTTTCATCGGTGAGAGCCAAGGCCAATACTTCCTTAATATCCGTGACATAATGGAATGTCAGTCCTGCCAGATACATCGGTTGGATCTCTTCAATGTTCTTGCGGTTCTCCTCACATAAAATGATGTTTTTGATTCCGGCGCGTTTGGCGGCTAGAATCTTTTCTTTGATACCGCCTACAGGCAGGACTTTCCCGCGTAATGTGATCTCGCCTGTCATTGCCAGGTTCGCTTTTACTTTACGCTGGGTGAGGGCAGACGCCAATGAAGTCACCATAGTGATACCGGCTGACGGGCCATCTTTGGGAATGGCTCCTTCGGGTACATGGATATGGATATTCCAATTATCAAATATATCTTCTTGCAAATTCAGCAGTTGGGTATGTGCCTTGAGGTATTCCAAAGCCAGCATAGCCGACTCTTTCATTACCTCACCCAAGTTTCCGGTCAGCGTCAGTTTGCCGCCTTTTCCTTTGCTCAAACTGGTTTCTACAAACAAAATCTCACCTCCGACAGCTGTCCAAGCCAGTCCTGTGACAACACCGGCGTATTCATTTCCCTGATATTTGTCACGGCTATATTCGGGCGTGCCCAAATATTTGCGTACATCGGCAGGCTTTATTTCATGCGTTACTTCATAGCCGTCGCGTGCAAATTCCAACGCTATTTTACGCATCACCTTGTTTATCTTCTTCTCCAGTTCGCGCACACCACTTTCACGGGTGTAATTTTCTACAATATATTCCAAAGCGGCTTTGGAGAACTTCACGTATTCTTTTTTGATACCGTTGGTTTCCAATTCTTTGGGAACAAGGTGACGACGGGCTATTTCCACTTTTTCCTCTGTGATATATCCACTAACCTCAATCAACTCCATACGGTCCAGCAGAGCAGGAGGAATGGTGCTTAAATTGTTTGCCGTAGCGACAAACATTACTTTAGACAAGTCGTAATCCACATCCAGATAGTTATCATGGAACGTGTTGTTCTGCTCGGGGTCAAGCACTTCCAGCATAGCGGAACTGGGATCTCCGCGGTGGTCACTTCCCAGCTTGTCTATCTCATCCAAAATGATAACCGGATTGGAGGATTCGGCTTTTATCAGACTTTTGATGATACGCCCCGGCATGGCACCGATATACGTTTTACGATGGCCACGGATTTCGGCCTCGTCATGCACGCCGCCCAATGACATACGTACATATTTACGTTTCAACGATGCGGCTATGGAGCGTCCTAAGGAAGTTTTGCCGACTCCCGGAGGGCCATAAAGGCAGATGATAGGCGATTTCATATCACCTTTCAGTTTTAATACGGCTAAATGTTCAAGAATACGCTCTTTTACTTTCTCTAGGCCGTAATGATCTTTGTTCAATGTCTTTTCGGCATTGCTTATATTCAGATTGTCAGTGGTGAATACGTTCCAAGGCAATCCCAACAGGGTTTGCAGATAGGTAAGCTGCACGTTGAAGTCTGGTGATTGGGAATTCGTTCTTTCCAGCTTGGAAATTTCTTTTTCAAAAAGTTCCGCCATCTCCGGACCCCATTTCTTGGCTCTTCCTTTTTGACGGAGTTCGTCTATCTCATCTTCCTGTCCGGCACCCAGTTCATCCTGTATGTTTTTAATTTGTTGCTGCAAGAAATATTCACGTTGCTGACGGTCAATGTCTTCGCGTGTACGCATTTGAATGCTTTGCTTGATATTAGCTAATTGTATTTCACGATTTAATATTTTCACTAACATATACAAGCGGCTTTGTAAATCACCGGCTTTCAGCAACTTTATTTTTTCTTCCACCGAAACAGGGAAGTTTGCACAAATAAAGTTTACTAGAATCTCTGGATTGTCCAAGTTCTTGATAGCAAAAACAGTGTCCGGACTCATCTTCTCGGATGCTTCTATAAACTTGCTTGTCAACTCTTTGCAAGTATCAATCAATGCATTGAATTCATCCGTTTCCAGTTGGTCATTTGCCTCCGGAATAGGAGTTACCATTCCTTTCAAATATGGAGAGGTTTTTGTGATGCTGTCCAGATGTACTTTCGGCCCGTTCGACTGCATGATTACTGTGGTATTTCCACCGGGCATCTCGAATACACGGAGAATTTTTCCGATTACTCCTATATGGTACACATCGCTAAAACCGGGATCATCCATATCTCCCTGTATCTGACAAACTACCGCAATGGGGAGTTTTTTCTTATATGCAGCATTTACCAATTTCAATGTGCTGGGACGTCCAATCGTTACCGGCATTACTACAGATGGAAACATTACCATGTTGCGTAAGGGCATGACAGGTATTTCTTTATTAAATTCCATTGCAGCAACTTCATCCGGATCTGTTTGGATTTCAGCTAACATAGAGATATCATCGTTTTCTGTATTCAACAAAATATCCTCTTTCTTATTCCTCTTCATAATTTATTCCTCTTGTGTTAAATTGAGCCCAATGCCCAAAACGGGGACAAAGTTAATCATTCCTTGTCGAATAAGGAAAATTCGTGAGAACTAATTGAGTTTTAAAAATCAAATATTTCCTAATAATTGGAGTTATTAAACGGAATTTCCTATTTTTGACAGCAAATTTAATAGATATAGTATGCCGAATCCTTATTTTTCTTTTAAGCAATTTACTGTTTATCATGATCGATGTGCCATGAAAGTGGGTACGGATGGAGTATTATTGGGGGCTTGGACCGATGTGGCGTCCGCCCATAATATTTTAGATATTGGCACCGGAACCGGATTGGTTTCTTTGATGATGGCACAGCGCTGTAATGCCCGAATAAGAGCTGTGGATATAGATGCGGATGCTGTGGAACAAGCTCGTGAAAATGTAGCGGCATCTCCATGGAAAGACAGGATAGAAGTGGAATTGCAAGATATTTGTCATTTTACATCGGAAACACTCTTTGATGTCGTGGTTTCCAATCCTCCTTATTTTGTCGATTCTATGAAATGTCCTGACGGGCAGCGTAATATTGCCCGGCACACAGATAATCTTGATTTTGACAAACTGGCAGAATCAGCTGTCCGTTTGCTTCATCCTGAAGGTGTTTTTTCTGTGATTATTCCTACTGATAGTAAAGATTTTTTCTTGACGGTAGCCACTCGTTACGGGTTACATCTCTCACATCAGACTTTGATTCATACAACACCTGGAGCTGATCCAAAACGGGTGTTGCTTGCTTTCAAATTCTCTGTGGATAAATGTGTTACAGACTATTTGACCATCGAATTATCACGTCATGTGTATAGTGAGGAATATATAGCTTTAACCAAAGAATTTTATTTGAGAATGTAGGCGACTTTATTATTCTGAACATCAGTCAAAGAAACAGCTCTTATTTACAGAACCTTAACTGATGTTCGGAAAAAATATATTATCTCTTGGATAGACGGCGCAATAAACTTTTGTTAAGTTGAAACAGATGGCTGTGCCGGAAAGCAAAAGTTTCAGCTTTAGGCTTCATTCCACTGAATATTTCGGATATTTGCTGTAGGAGGTTAAAAGGCTCGTTCTCTTTTTTTTTATCAGAAACGATGATGTTGAGTCCCTGTGGAACCAACTCTACCTCGATATTGTTCCCTCCCATGACCGGGTCTCCGTCAAAATGCATTACTCCGGGTTTCGAACGATGTATTTTTATCTTTTTGGTGCGGAATGTCTTGATCCGGCTATTTTGGTCTATGGTTTTGTTGAAAAGTTGAAAAGACAAAGAAGGAACATCCAGAACTGTGAACGGCTCCAATATTGTGACATCCATCAAGCCGTCGGTTAACGAGGCTTGCGGAGCAATATATGCGTTGTTTCCATATTGGGATGCATTGCCGCAGGCTATCAGGAAAGCTTTGTATTTTACTGTTCCTTCTTCATTTTCTATTTCATAAGTTTCTGGTTTGTAACTCAGACTCTCGTGCAAGGTGTTTTCCAAATAGGTTAGTAATCCGCGTTTACCTGAATCGGCGAACTTCAAACTGACAAACGCGTCAAAACCGACTCCGCATGTGCAGAAAAAGGGAATATTGTTTATTTTGCCGTAATCAATACAGGCAACAGAACCTTCATTTATAATGTCGATAGCAGCCTTGGGATCCAAAGGAATTTGTAAATGTCGTGCCAGTCCGTTTCCTGATCCACAAGGTATAATGCCCAATGCTGTATCTGTATGTATCAGTGAACGTCCAATTTCGTTTATCGTTCCATCGCCTCCAATGGCTACTACTATATCCACTTTCTCCTCGGCAGCTGCTGCTGCAATTTTTTCAGCATGGCCGGCATATTGTGTTTTGACAATCGTATAATCATAAAGTGTACGGTTTATACGTTCGTCAATCCATTTTAATATGGCTCTTTTTCCTTGTGTTCCCGAGATAGGATTAACGACAAATACAATTTTCTTTTTTGTGGTCATACTTTTACTTTAGTAGTTTAGCTCTTTATTAAACGCAAAAGTAATACATTTTGTTTATAACTGCCCTAAATCCCAAAAGTTTTGATGTTCCTAAATATTTTTTTTGAAAAAAAGTACAACTGGTTGTAGAATTTACTATCTTTGCAGCCTGTTTTGACGGAAATACCTTGAAAACAGAATGTATTAGTGAATTTATATACATTATTTTAAAGTAGGCCGATGAGGCTTACATATACAATAGGATATGGGATTATTACAAGACAAGTTAAGTAAATTCAGATTGCCTCAATTATACATGGAAAGAGGCGTTTACCCTTATTTTCGTGAGATAGACAGCCATCAGGACACAGAGGTTGTTATGGATGGTAAAAAGGTGCTGATGTTTGGCTCCAACTCATACATGGGGTTAACTTACGATGAACGGATTATCGAAGCAGCTATTGCTGCAACCCGTAAATATGGTACAGGTTGTGCAGGTTCACGCTTCTTGAATGGTACGCTTGACCTACACGTCCAGTTAGAAAAGGAATTGGCGGAATTCGTGGGAAAAGATGATGCATTGGTCTATTCTACCGGTTTTACGGTAAATGAAGGTGTGGTATCTTGCCTGACAGACCGGAATGACTACATTATCTGCGATGACCGTGACCATGCTTCTATCGTGGACGGACGCCGCCTTTCTTTCTCCACTCAGCTGAAGTACAAACATAATGATATGGAGGCTCTTGAGAAAGAACTTCAGAAATGTAAGCCGGAATCTGTAAAACTGATTGTGGTAGATGGTGTATTCTCTATGGAAGGCGATTTGGCGAACTTGCCTGAAATTGTCCGCTTAAAAGATAAATACAACGCAAGTATCATGGTGGATGAAGCCCATGGATTGGGTGTGTTCGGTCGTGACGGACGAGGCGTGTGTGATCATTTCGGACTGACAGACCAGGTAGATGTAATCATGGGTACATTCTCAAAGTCACTGGCCTCTATCGGTGGTTTCGTGGCTGCGGATAAAGATACAATCAATTGGTTGCGCCACAACTCACGTTCGTATATATTCTCTGCAAGTAATACTCCTGCAGCAACAGCTGCTGCACGTGCTGCACTTCATATCCTTAAGACTGAGCCTGAACGTTGTGAGAATTTGTGGAAGATCACAAATTATGCTTTGGATTGTTTCCGTCAGGCCGGCTTTGAAATCGGTGATACGGAAAGTCCGATTATTCCGCTTTATGTTCGTGATACAGACAAGACATTCGAAGTGACTAAACTGGCATTTGACGAGGGTATATTTATCAATCCTGTAATTCCGCCCGCTTGTGCGCCACAAGATACTTTGGTGCGTGTTGCTTTGATGGCTACCCATACCAAGGAACAAGTGGACTATGCTGTGGATAAACTGACCAAGTGCTTTAAGAAGTTGGAAATCATTAAGTAAGATATAAGAGAAGGTTGCCTGTTTGCAGGCAACCTTTTTTATTGTCTCTAGTTGCAGGGATGACCCGGAATCACCCGTAAAAGCATGAAAAGGGCAACGGATCGGTATCTCACCCTACACCGGAAAGTATACACTCCCACACGTACGTACGCATGAAGCTACACGAACGTATGTGTAGCTCTATACATACGTTCGTACAGCCTCATGCGTACGTATGCGAAATCCTGCACGTGCAGAAGTGTGTTTTATAACGTCGGCTATTCTGTTTTCAAACTATCCACCGGACTGATACGCGCACTGAAATAGCTATATATGGTCACCGTAATGATTGTGATTGCCGATACAATAAAAACTGGAGCAAGGAAATTCCACAGTGTAACT
This sequence comes from Bacteroidaceae bacterium, assembly GCA_011959205.1. Taxonomy (GTDB): domain Bacteria; phylum Bacteroidota; class Bacteroidia; order Bacteroidales; family Bacteroidaceae; genus Phocaeicola. The sequence goes on along the minus strand of BLLV01000063.1, from coordinate 16,478 downwards.
GAAGTGCGGTACACAAATTGCTCCAACCAATGTTGCATCAGCAACCATGCCACCGGAATGGCAACAAGGTATGCTATCAGTATCTGCCACAGAAAGGAACGGTTCAGCAACCATACAATGTCCCAATGGGAAGCACCGTGCACTTTGCGGACGGCTATTTCACGAATACGGTGACGTACAGCGTACCATGAGATGCCGAATAAACCGAAACAAGTCAGTAACAATGCAATACACGAATAACTGATAAGAATCTTTGAAAGCGTAATTACTTTATTATTACGTTGCATAAACTCCTTATGCATATCTATATAGTTGAATTGTTGGTCATCATTCATTCTTTTCCATAACTTTTCGATGGCTGCCAGTGTTTCTCCACGCTTTTCAGGTGCCAGCTTGATTTGCATGAACATGCCTTTCTGAGTTAACTTCTTTTCGGTTTCAATGGATATTTGTTGGCCGCCCACTTCTTCCTCCAGAGAGTTAAATGAAAAGTTCTCGAAAATACCAGCCAGAGTGCTCAGTGAATCTGAAAATTCATCAAATTCATTCAGCTTATGCCCTATTTTAGATGCATCAATATTCAGTAAACGGGCATAGTTCTCGTTGATAAAAGCCGGATGACCATATTCCTGACGGGCTTTAGCAGGAGGTACTCCGGCAATTTGCCGGATATGCATGGTTTGGAAGAAAGCGGTATCAGCAGGAATATGTACTATAAAATGATGTTGGATACTGCCGTCAGCTTGCCGGATGGGGAGTTCGCGCATCCAGCAGTAAAGCACTGAACTCATGGAAAGGCTCATCGATTCTATTCCGTCCATTTGCCTCATTTCTTGATAAAGAGGTGATAAAGAAGACGTGCCGTTCCCTATTTCTATGGTATTTTCATAACGGTATGCACGAGATTCGATTAAATTCATCTGACCTTGGGCAAGTGTAGTGGCATATACTAACCCTATTGAAAAGATGAATTGGAGGGTAACAAGTGCCCATATAAGTTGTTGTTTCTTCTTTCCGGTATAAGTTTGCCGGTACTCGTTCAATGTCTGTCCGGAGAGTTTATGGCTGATATACAGGCCGGGAACGACTGCCATGAGTAAAATGAACGATAGAAGCAAAGGCAGAATTTGCCAACTGAAGAAAAAAGAAAAGGAGAGATGCGCCGACAGCAGATTATTGAACCATGGCAGCAAGTCATTGATCAGCAATAATGATAACAGGAAAGCAAACCAAACGGTGAGTGCCGCATCAAGGAATAGCTGGCTACGGATCTCTTTTAATCGGGCTCCCATCAGTTTTTCTATATGTATCATCTTGAGCTGTTGCAAAGTACGTGAGAGGGTCAGATTGGTATAGTTGAAGCAAGCGATGGTGAGCACCAGCAAGGCTGAAATCAGACTGATATAAAGCAATAATACATCACTGTGATGAAAAAAGGACAATTGTTGCTGCTTGCTGTCCTTTCCTATACTGAAGTACCACTCTTTTATCGGGTCAATGTAATATTGGGAGCCCGGAACTAGGGTTGGTATCTTGTCGCTCTTTATTTTCTCCTGCAAAGCCAAGGGCGATGCTCCTGGTTGTAGTTTTAATAATGCGGGGCCTCCCCATGATTGACCGGTCATTCCTGTCAGCAAGTCAAAATGCAGAAAAGACTGTGGGCGATCTTCCAATATAGCTGCTACTTTATAATTTTTACGTTGACCCTCTTCATCGGTTATTTCAAGGATTTCTCCCATGCCGGAATGATTGCCGAAAAGCCGTTGGGCAAATGTTTTGTCTAAAGCTACTTTGTCTGGGGTGGTGAGAACCTCTTTCAGACTTCCCTCTAAAGCTGTATAAGGAAAAAAATGGTTTAAAGTAGAGTCTGCGCTGATAAAAAGAAACTGCTTTATAGTTGTTTCATTGTATTTACAAAGATGGACCGGCATTCTGTTCACACGCAAAACATTTGTTATCTCAGCGTATCTTTCTTTTATTTGTGTGGTTGCGTCCGGGGTGGAGTAGGTTACTTTAATTCCCTCTTCCATAGGGGAATCCTGGCGTAACATATAGATAAAGTCACGGTGGGCATTATGCTTTTCCACATTATATTCATGGATAAAGAAAGTGGTAAGCAGATTGGTACATCCCAATCCTACTGTGAGGCTGAGTAAGGAGATCAGAAAAAAGAGTTTGTTCCGCCACCAACTGCGGGCAATAAATTTGATATTTAGAAAGAGATTCATTTTACCGTATTTTTTATAAAAGGGGCGGCTTGGCCACCCCAATGATAAGTTGCTTATATTTTCACTTCATTCACCACCTGCCCGTCAAACAAATTAATGGTTCTTCCTGCATAGCCGGAATCATGCTGGGAGTGGGTAACCATCACAATAGTCGTTCCTTCTTTATTCAATTCGCTCAATAGTTCCATTACTTCTTTACCATTTTTGGAATCCAGGTTTCCGGTAGGTTCATCGGCTAGAATCAGTTTCGGATTGGCTACCACGGCACGGGCTATCGCTACACGCTGTTGCTGACCACCTGACAATTGCTGAGGGAAATGCTTTACACGGTGGGCTATCGCCATGCGGTTCATCGCTTCTTCCACCCGGCGTTTGCGTTCTGCTGCCGGAATTCCCATATACAATAAAGGCAGTTCGATATTCTCGAACACGTTTAGTTCGTCAATCAGATTAAAGCTTTGGAAAACAAAGCCGATGACTCCTTTACGAAGGTTGGTGCGTTGGGATTCGGTAAATTTGGATACGTCCGTGCCGTTCAGTTCATAGACTCCTCCTGTGGGGTTATCCAGCAGGCCAAGGATATTCAATAGGGTGGATTTACCACAACCTGACGGCCCCATGATGGCTACAAATTCGCCTTCTTTAATTTCTAAACTGACATTGTTGAGTGCCCAGGTTTCCACTTCTTCCGTCTTGAAAATCTTTTGTAAGTTAACTGTCTTGATCATAATAGTAAATTTTTTATTAATTGTTAATTCTTTTATGCTTAATTATTCGGATTCAATCTGTCTTATATCTCCAAAAGATAAACAGCAAGAATCATGCCGATGATATAGTTTCTTTGTTATCAATGAAATATGTATTTGCACTCTTCCTTCGGAACGTGCGGTTATGCACAAATTATGTGCGAAAGAGCACATTGTATGTTCGTCTTATTCGTTCTTGATTACTTCCGCCGGATTCTCGTTGGCTGCTTTCCATACTCGCCGAGCTATGCTGAATATTATAATCAATGCAATACCTGCAAAGATAGAGATAAATGGGAAACAACCCATCTCCACTTGTCTGTTATATCCCTCGATCCATTTTTTCATGATCAGGTAGGAAATGGGAAAAGCAATGATGGACGCTGCAACCAGCAATAACAAGTATTCCTTGAGAAACATCCTGATAATTGTTTCTACTGTTGCGCCATTTACCTTGCGGATGGCAATCTCTTTACGGCGTTGTTCACAAGTAAGAGTAACCAAGGAGTATATTCCGAAAACGGAAATAATGATACATATCATAGATGCGAACTCCAGTAGTTTGTGCAAGGCGTTTTCTGAACGTAAATAATCATCATATACTTCATCTTCGCTGAACAGGCGCAAAACTTTATCGGGATGTTCCTCTTGGGCCATCTTTTCAATCAGCCGTTTGCATTCGGGCCAAGTTCCTTCTTTATACTTGAACAGGATACTGGCACGGAACCACATGTGCTTTTGTTTCTCCGTATTTATAAAAGCGGTATTCGGTATTTGGGTTGTAGGCGATTTGTAATGACAATCTTTTACGACACCTATGACAGTAAATGTTTCGTCGAAACCTTCCGGATAGATATGCTTTCCAACAGCCTCTTTGGTCTGCCAACCCAATGTATGGGCGGTCGATTCGGTAATCAGCATATCCGTAGACAATGACTTTTCGGAAATCCATTCGCCGGAAAGAAGTGTCATGCCATAGAATTGGCAGAACTCTCCGCTTGCGTATATCATATCTAATGTTTCTTTTTCTTTGACCGGCTTGTCCAGTCCGTCCCAATTATTGATTCCCATCATCATCATAGGTCCCGTGCCCACTAAGGGATAATATTTCGGAGGAAGTATTTCCGTGACCATGGGCAAAGCGGCTATTTTACTGCTCCATGTATTCATATCCACATTCATCCAGATAGAAACGCTGCCGATGTTATGGTGTATCATTCCAAGCTCTGTATGCTTCAGGAAATTCAACTGCTTATTGATGATTACCGTGGAAGATATAATGGAAAGACATACGGTTAATTGTACAATCATAGAACCTTTACGGAACATATTCCCGGTTTGTCTTCCCTTGCCCGTTTCCAAAGAGGATTGCAACGTGCGTTTTTGGAATAGATAAATAGGAACCGTGGCAACAATGGATGCAAGGATGGATATGCCGGCAATGTATGCCAGCGATTCACCATAAATGGTAGAACGCGAAAGGACAATACCTGCATAGTTTATGAATGCCGGCAATAATATTTCTACCAGCAGCATGCCTGTAAGGATGGATGAAGCTAGGATCATTGCATATTCTGTGAGCAACAATGCAATGATTGAACAATTGGACGCTCCGTTCACTTTACGCAATGCCATCTCTTTTTGACGGGAGCGGATACGGTTGACAAACAAGGCAAGGAAGTTCACAAAGGCACAAATGATAATCAGGATGCCTACTACAGAGAAATACACAATATGATTGAACTTGATAATCACATCATTCTGATGAGGAAAATCCTTGTCATAATGAAGTGAAGTGAGAGGTGTCAGAAAGAAAGTGGTTATTCCTGTTTCCCCATAAGCATTTTTCTTCATCTCATCCGGAAAGTTTTGGTTCATTTTATGGGTCAGGGCTTTCACTTCAGCGCCTTTTTTCAGTTTTACTATAGCATTGAACAAATGAAAATCCCAACCTCTTCCATAATTGGTATCACCTATAAAAGCATAGTGGAATGAAGAATGTTTGCTCCATCCTGATACGACGGCACATATCTTCTTTTTCTTTCTGTCCAGTTCTATTTCTTTTCCCAACGGACTCTCTTTGCCGAATAATTGTGTTGCCATTTCTTGTGTGATAGCAACTTCCTGGCTCTCGCGCAGCATGAAGTTTGTATTTCCATCCAATACTTTTATATTCATCATCTGCATAAAAGTGCTGTCGGACGATGCCATATTTACTTCCAACCATTTATCGTTGTCTTTCAATTTACACAGCCTGATGTTGAATACACTATATTCTTCAATCTCTGGATAATGATTCTTTAAATACTGTCCCAAGGGGTGGGGGATTCTGTGAGTCAATTTCCCTTTCTCGAAGGAATTGTTTACTCTGACCGCATACATGCGCCCGGCGTCTTGGTGAAATGCATCGTAGGTCATTTCATAGTGTATCCAGTATGCAGACAGAGCAAAACATGCAAAGCCTACAGCCAGTCCCAGCATACTGATAACCGATTGTGTCTTATATTTAATCAGGTTTCTGAATGCTATCTTCAAATAGTGTGTTGTCATAATTAAATCGTGTTTTTATTCGTTCTTGATTACTTCTGCCGGATTAATCCGTGCTATTTTTAAGATGCGGAATAATACCGTAAGAGTAGTAATGAATGTGATACCCATAAAAATGCCTGCCCAGTACAGTATGCCATCATTAAAGAATATGATGTACGTTCTTTTCCACATTTGCATGAATGCATAGATTAAAGGAAAGGCTATAGCGGCAGAACCCGCCAATAATCCCATATAAAGACGGGCGAACAGGAAAATGATTTGTTTTAATCCGGCTCCGTTTACCTTTCGGATAGCCACTTCCTTTTGCCTGCGCTCCGTGTCTAATGTGATAGCTGAATAAACTCCCAGTAAAGTAATGATCAGGCTGACAATGGAAAAGAACAGAATAATCCCTTTCAATTTATTTTCTATGGCTTGTTCTTCGTATATATCCTCTTGCAAAGTGGTGACTTTAGGGTGGATACTTTCCGGAAGCGTTTCTTTTAATGTCTTTTCTACCAGCGCCCTGACTTCGGCTGTTCTCTCCGGATCGCATTTCAGATAGCAATGACCCACGAAATAAGTGAAGTCACTGGGCAAGAATGCAAATCCGGGGCTTTGATTGTATACGTTGGCAACAAAGTTGGCACATACACCACAAATGGTATAACCATCCGAGTTATTGTACAGCGTAGTTCCTAACAGGTCTTTTTTCTGGCGTTCCACCGCAGTTTGGTCTACTACCAGGTCTTCTTGGATTTCCAGCGGCCGGCCCGCCAGTAAAGGTATATTCATGAACCGGAAGAAATTAGTGGATACAGCCATGGTGTTTATTTCAAAACCGCTCTCCCGGTTGTCTTTTTCTGTCAGCATCAGGTTGCCCGATACTCCGTTCAGATAGCTGATATCTGCCAGCAGTTTATCTTGCACACCAGGATATTTGGATACCCGTTCTATCAAAGCCAGTTTTTCTTCGTTCTTCATGAACATATAATCTATGGGGAAGCTCAGTATATTGGCTTTTTCTTTTTCAGTCAGTGTATTGAACAGGGTCGATTCTGTTTTCTCCGCTTGCATATAAAGAGCTACGGTCAATGAGACAAAGATCCAGCATATAAAAAACTGGATACCTAACAGTATATTCCGCATTCCATGTTTATGACGTTTTATCTCACTGCCGTGAATACTTGTCCGGATGGCTATATAACGTATGCGCAATACAGTGGCAAAGCATAATATCATACATAAAAATAAAATGAATCCCATATACTCTGCTGTTTGTACGAACAACAGATTTTTTTCGATGATAAGAACAAAATCGAATAAACTGAAATTCAAATAAGGGCTGATTATTTCTATCAGACAAAAGGTTAGCAAGAAAGCGATTGATGCAATGGCAACCGACTGGACAAGGAGCTGGTAAAAAAGTTGCCGGTTTCCGCTGCCCATGACTTTGCGTATCCCATACTCACGATTACGGTTTAGAAAGGTCCCCATAAGGAAGTGGAAGAAATTAAGCAGTCCGGTCAGTAATATCAGCAGGCCTACGACTATGGTTATTCCTGCAAAAAAAGGAGCGATGGATTTATCCCAAAATTTCTCTCCAAAGGGTGAAGCCGTTATGGCTGTTTCTTCGTCATAGAGGCGGTGCTTCAGATTCATGGAGTGAAAACGGGCTTTTAACTTTTGGGCTGTTTTACCCGGATGAAGCAAGGCGAACCCCCAACCACCGGTCATATTGTCGCGGCCGCTGAATTGCAATGTTCCTTCACTGTCATTCAAGGTCAGCATATCCAGCTTTTCAAGAAAACTCAGGCTGGTGTTCAGCGGTATATCTTCTATTACAGCTTGGATGGTATAAGCTATCCCTCCCATGCGAGGAGTGGTCTTTGGTGCGGTAAAAAGACGTTGTGTCAGTATCATACGCTTGCCTATAGGATTTTCTGACTTGCCGAACATTCTTTTTGCTAAAGACCGGGTCAATATGACGGCATTGGGCGTGTTGGCAGCTACTTCCCATGACCCCTGTATAATCCGAGGGGTGAATACTTTTCTAAACAGAGAGTCTACTTCCATTGTCTTCAAGTCATTGTATGGCAATTCCTTACCTTCTTTTATCATTACGTTATAGCTTCGCTTCCGGGGGTAAACAGCAAACGTAAAGTCTTCCACTTCATCAAAGCCTTGCTTGCGTAAATGCTCAATCAGCGTTACCGGAATACCGGAATACAAATCGCCCCGTGAGGTATATAGGCTGATATCTGCTATACGTTCCTTATGGGAGAAACAGGAGTCTGTCCCGCTGATGAACCGGTTGCAATAGAGGCAGATACTGAAACATAATATTCCTACGGATAATCCTACTACAGATATCAGATTTTGTATCTTATATTTTAATAGTTGGCGTACTGCCATTTTTATATAGTGACTTAACATGTTTCTATCGTTTTATAAAGTTATTCGGTTTTAATGATTTTTGCCGGATCAATTTTAGCGGCTTTGTGTATTTGCCAAATTAATGTGCCCGATGAAATGAGGGAAATGGTAACCAGAGCCACTAAATAAATCCCTGCACCTACAGGAACTTTCAGTACAAAATCCCGTGTGTACATATAGATGAGATAATAGGAAAACGGAACAGCCAATACAAATGCACAACCTATGACTTTGATATATTTGCGGAACAATAGCGAGTAAAGGTCTTTCATTCCTGCACCATTCACTTTGCGGATGGCTATTTCGCGATAGCGCTGGCGGATGTCGAACAAGGATAATCCAAATAATCCCAAACAAGAGATGATGATCGCTATCAAGGCAAAGACGAAGTAAACATTTGCCGTTTGGCGGTCTTGAGCATAAAGTTTGTGAACTTCATCTGTCAGCCAGGTATAGTTGAAGTCCTCAGTATTGTATATTTCTTTCTCTATCTTTTTCAGATACTCTATGACTTCTTTTTCTTTGCCGGGTTTGATGGAAATCAGATAATTGTCACCGTAACCGGTTCTTCCTACAATGAATGCCATTGGTTTTATTCCTTCTGTCAAGTGCCCCGGGTAGTAATCGTCTATTACCGCCATGACCGGCATCAGTTTGGTTCCGCCTTCTTCCATTTGTCCGTCCTGGGTCCGTACCACCCAAAGAGGAGTTTCACTTCGTACGAAAGCATCTTTCAGTTGGTTGTAGCCAAATGTTTTCATGGCCGCTTTGTTCAACACTATCTTGTAGTCAGCCCAGCCGTCAAACTTTTCAGGAATTTCTCCTTCCAGCACCTTCAAGTCATAGAACTGGAAAAATGTGGAGGAAATGAACAAGGTAGGCATGGACTGCTGCACATCTTTGTCATTCAAGATGGTGCAGATGGAGTTGCCCCCTAGAATCGTTATATTTGAAGTTATCCACAAGTCAATGTGAGGGCACTCGTTCAACAACTGTTTGATACGTAACTGGCGGGCAACACGGTTTGGCCCCGGAGTGATTTGATTCTCGTGTAATAGTTGGGCTTGCAGAATGCCTTCCGTCCGGTATCCTGTGGGGGTGTTTAGCAGGAAATCCAAGTGCTTGCCAAAGTAGAGTGAAAGGATAAGAAGTAAGGCTGTGATAACATACTGTGTGAACAGGAATGCCATGCGTACGGTAATGGAATGACGGTTTGTCGCTATCGAGCGGATAGATACGATAGGAGGAATGTAGTTGTATTTAATGTAGGGATAGATGGATGTTACCAAAGGCAGCAACAACAGAAAACCCAGTGACAGCTGCCAGTCGAAGTCGGAATACTCTATTGTTTCGTTCATGAAGTGGCTCACGGGTATCTGTGTGGCTTCTATCAGTAGCCATGCAGTCAGCAATGCGATGACGGCCAGCAGTTGGTTCTCCATCCATATTTGCAGGAACAAGGGCAGGCGTTGCAGACCGAATACTTTCTTTATGCCATATTCTTTGGAACGCTTCATCATGAATACCATATAGATATTGATAAAGTTTAATATGCCAACCAACAATAACAGCATGGCGACGCCAGAAAGAATATACAAGTATGTACGGTTCCCGAATTGCATAATAGAGTCGTAATCATGATGGTGAGACATGGATTTCTCCCAATAAAAGTCTTTCCAGTTGACAAATTTCCAGCGTATCATGCTTCCACGGCTGTCCTTGTGGTACACATTGCTGACCATGTTGATGGCATTGGGATCCACACTTGGAAGAACTCGTATTAAAGAAGCGTATAGACGTCGCCAGTTGTCCATCAGTTTGAACGATACCAGCAGGTCAAACCGGAGCAATGTCTTGCATTCCGGTTCGTCGACCATTCCACGAATGATGACACTTTTGCCGTTAAACTTCAAAACTTTTCCAACCGGATTTTCCTTGCCGAATATACGGTGGGCGTAATGACGGGTGATGATAGCGTCATCGGGAGCATTGAGACTGGCTGTTCCGGTCATCAGGGGGTAGCGGAAAAAGTGGAAAAAGGTGGAGTCTACGGCTAGTACGTTCATGGAGTAGCTGCTGTTTTCGTGTACCACATTGTCTTGTTGTTGTACTACCATGCGGCATTGTTCCATCACGTGGTCTTCGGGGATATAGACCGAATCAGTTCCAGTGCCGTCTTGTTGCAAATTTCCCGGAAAAATGTTTCCCTCTATATCCCGTAACGGAATGATGATGTGTTCCGGATCTATGCTATGCGCATCCACCGTCAGTTCCTGATGAATATACCGCATCAGGATGATGCAGCAGGCCAGGCTGAAAGCCAGCCCCAGCAAGTTAATGACTGTATATGATTTAGAGCGCATCAGGAAGCGCCAGGCATATTTTAATGTTTTCATTTTGCTCGTTTTATTTTAATATCAATTCTTCTGCGTCACCAAAGGTATCATATCCTGTGACAACTACAAACTCTCCGGGCTGTAAACCTTCTGTAATTTCATATTGAAGCGGGTTTTGGCGTCCTATGGTCAATGGGACTTTCACCGCTTTGTTTTTTGAGGAATTTATTTTATAAATCCATTGTCCTCCGGTAGACTGGTAGAAATTCCCACGTGGAATGACTATGGCTTGTTCGGGCTGGCCTAATTCTATCTGTACCCGGAAGCTCTTTCCCACACGGACATTTTCGGGCATTTCTCCCGTAAATACCAAATCTACATCGAACATGCGATCTTTCACTTCGGGAACTACCTTTGTGATTTTCAGTGGATAACGTTTTCCTTGATGATTTACGGTAGCCGGAAGACCTGTTGTGATACGGTCTATGTAATATTCGCTTAAAGAAGTATGAATTTTATATTGGTCCAGCACTTTTATTTCAGCTATGCTTTCACCGGAGGCCACTTGTTGTCCCGGAGTCACTTTTACAAAACTCAATTGCCCGCCAGTCGGGGCCTTTACTATCAGGCTTTTCAACCGTTCTTCCGCACGTTTCAGCTTTTTGCTTTCGCGTTCCAAATCATTTCTTAATAACTCTTTACGGATAAGGGTTACGGATGAGTCATGTTTCAGGCTTTCCATTTGCAACGCTGTGTTTTTCAGTTTATACTCATATTCGTCTTCAGACACTTGAAGTTCAGCCTTGCTCTTTATTCCCATCTTGAATTCTTCTTTGTCCAATCCGAAACTTTTGCGCAGGCGTTCCATTTCATATTGCGTCTGTAATGTCTGTTGTTTCAAAGTCAAACTCTTTTGCTCCATCTCTATTTCCTTCTCTTTATAGGTTATCCGTTGTTTCTCCCATTCGTCACGTTGGTCTTCAATGGAGCGAATCAAATCCGGATTGGTCAAGATCAACAACGTGTCACCTTGTTTCATCATATTCCCTTCTTCTCCGACAATGCGTTCTACACTGCCGGCTTCGCGAGTATTCACCTTGATGGTAAGGATGGGCTGTACTAGTCCTTCCACATCTACATACTCCATAAATTTGTCGTTTTTTACTTCAGCTATCTGAATGTTGTCTGTTTCGATACGCAGTTTGCGGGGACTTAATGAAAGGCTTATCACGTAAACAAGGAAGATCGTGAAGGCCAGTGCGGCTACCATATAGTAGCGATAGCGGATGTACCACGGTTTTTTTTCAATTTTTATATCCATATTAGTTTATACTTTTTGATACGTTTATTTCTTTCTTTATACTTTTTAAATGCTTGATGATCAAGTATCGGTCATACGGCTAAGGTTTCGGGATCGTGCATGAAATCTCTGTTTTTCTGAGGAAATCATATCCCGTCATACTTCTAAGACCATAATACAGACTCCAGTAAGTTTTCAAAGCTATTATATAATTCCTTCGTGCGGTATCTTTTTCTGTAATGGCGGCGTTGAGATCCAGAATTGTCGATTTTCCCAAAATATAGAGCCGGCGTGCTACATCGTGGCGTCGGTCGGCAGTACAGTCTGTCTTGGCGGCTACAGCTACGCGGTAGGCTTGGAGATTGAACTGGCGCACCATTTTACATACATTCAGTTCAAAATCTTTCATTCCCTGTTCAGCCTGTGTATCCACCAAGTCTACATTGGAACGGGCTACGCGGACGCGTCCTTTTCTGCGTCCCCAATCCAAAATCGGTAAAGAAATGCCGATACTGGCATACTGTTGGTTCATGGGGTTCCGGTAAGAGTCCGCAAATTTATTTCCGGTCTGGGAAAGTCCGAATTGTACATACAGATCTGCTTTCAAACCTGCATTAGCTTTTGCAGAAGCCAGTGCACTGCGGCTTTCCAGTTGTCTGCGTTTATACGTATCGGGGTCGGGACTGTTTTTGAAAGCCAGTTGTAATGCCTTCTGTAAAGGGACTTCGAACTGAGGAATATTGTCTTCCGGAATTACCCGTAAATTTATCTTCCGGTTAATGCCTAGGAAGGAACGGAATGTCTGCATTTGGTCTTCCACCTCGATATGGGCATTCATCCTATTGGTTTCTTCGGTCAGTTTGTTTATCTCCAGCTGAAGCATTTCGTTCTCGGTAATGGTTCCTATATTATACCTTCCTTCGGCGTATCTGTATAAGGTGTCGGCAGAAGCATAGTTATAGGTGGCTATGTCGAGATTGGTTTGTGCGGTGGCCAAGTTGAAGAAAAGAGTACAGGTCTCTGAAGCTACAAGCTCCAAGGCCTCTGCGTATGCTTTACGGGCTTCCCGGTAGCGGAGGGGTTCGATGTGACGGTCCCATTTTAAAGAATTATATCCAAAAAGTCGTTGCTCGTAACCTATCACCAGGGGCTGGGTGTTATAAGCGGTAAGATTGTCCTCAAATTCATCAATGCGTTGGGTCGTACTTTTTACAAACAGGCTACCACCTGTAAACCAGATATTCTGATTTATTTTCAGACTGAGGTCTGTACTTAACTGATCTTGCTTGATAAACTGGTTTGTTCCATCCGGTTGGGTAATCTTATTTATTTCCCGATTCAGTGTAGGAGATGAGGTTAATGTGACGGAGGGGAGATAGTTCGCCTGGAAAAAACGGTAATTCCAGTAGGCAGCCCGGTAGGTGTGACGGGCTGCCTGCGCCTCCGGTGAGTTTTCTTGTGCTATTTCAATGGCCCGTTGCAAACTCAGTGTCATTGATTCTTCTTGTTGTGCTGTGGCTGTTCCCGGACAGAGCAGAAAAGAGAGTGCTATAATACAATATAGTTTCATGTTTGTTCTTTATGTTTTTATTCCTAGTTAGTACTTTTATCTTTATTGTTATCAAGGACTGATCAAATAGCGTGCCATTGTCTCATCTCTTTGTTTACCAGATGCTTGCGGACTGTCAAACAAGGGGGTCCACGTGCGTATCCGCACAAAAATAGTGCGGATACGCACATACAGCACACAAAAAAAAGCTATATCTTTGCAAAATAGCGGATAGAACATTTTTATCCGTATATAATATATTAAGGATAAAACGATGGATGCAAAAGGAAAAATATTGATTATAGATGATAACGAAGACGTGCTCTTTGCACTGAATCTTTTATTGGAATCTTACGTGGAAAAAATAAAAGTCACCACCCAACCTGCACGTATTGAACATTTCATGACCACTTTTCAACCGGATGTTATTTTGCTTGATATGAATTTCCGCCGGGATGCTATCAGCGGACAGGAAGGATTCGATTGTCTGGAACAGATATTGAAGTTAGACCCACAGGCCATTGTCTTGTTTATGACTGCTTATGCAGATACAGATAAAGCCGTACGGGCTATCAAGGCAGGTGCCATCGACTTTATCCCCAAACCATGGGAAAAAGAAAAACTGCTTGCTACGCTCTCATCGGCTATCAAGCTTCGTGATTCCCGCAAGGAGGTCAGACAACTGAAAGAACAAGTGGTAGCCTTGAGCGGGCAGGATGAGGAGATGCCTCAAATGATAGGGCAGTCAACTTCCATGCAGGAAGTTTTTGATACCATCCGGAAATTGTCGGAAACCGATGCCAATATTTTAATATTAGGTGAGAATGGAACCGGTAAGGATTTGGTGGCCCGTTCTCTCCGTTATTTTTCTCCTCGCCGTGAATCTCCCTTCATAACGATTGACTTGGGGAGCATACCCGAATCATTGTTTGAAAGTGAATTGTTCGGCTATGAAAAAGGGGCCTTCACAGATGCTCGCAAAGCAAAGGCGGGACGTATGGAAGTGGCTTCGGGAGGAACGCTTTTTTTTAGATGAGATAGGGAATTTGTCATTACCTATGCAGGCCAAATTGCTGACAGCCATAGAAAAGCGGCAGATTTCACGTTTGGGAACAACGGATACGATTCCGATTGATGTTCGGTTGATCAGTGCAACCAATGCAAATATCCGGCAATTGGTGGAGGAGGGCGATTTCCGTCAAGATTTGTTGTATCGCATCAATACGATCGAGATCTCCATTCCTCCCTTACGGGAAAGGGGGGAGGACGTGCTCTTGCTGGCTGATTATTTCTTACAGCGATATACGCATAAATATAAGAAAGAGATAAACGGACTGAGCCGCGAAGCCAAGCAGAAACTCATGCGTTACCATTGGCCGGGGAATGTACGCGAATTGCAACATGCTATAGAACGGGCGATTATCCTTTCGGACTCACCGCTGCTGAAGCCTGCCAATTTCATGTTGCAGCCACAACCCGAAAAGAAGGTGAATGCGGATGAGGTGCTGAATCTGGAACAATTAGAGCGCAATGCCATAGAACGTGCCATAAAACGTAGCGAAGGAAACTTGAGCCGTGCAGCGGAATATTTGGGGATAACCCGTTATGCTCTTTATCGTAAACTTGAAAAATTAGGTTTATGAGTAGTTTACAAACTTTACGGATGATAGCTTGTATGCTGCTGATGGGTGGCGCAGCTATAGCTGCATATCTGTTTTATCAACATTCACTCTATTTTTGCCTGTTGTTTTCGCTGCTGATAATGGCAGGTATCATCATTTATATTTGCCAATGGCAACATAAAACGACCCGTATGATATCGCGAATGATAGAGGGCATTCGTTATGCTGATTTCTCACTGAGTTTTTCCACCCAGCACAAAACCCGTGCAGAGCAACGGCTGGCACAAGAAATAAATGATGTTGTCGCAGAGTTCCGTACCCGGTTGTCCGAGAACGAAGAGCGGTATCAATATTATGAGACATTGCTGAATACTGTTGACAGTAGTTTGCTGGTAGTAGGCAGCCAGTGTGATATACATTGGATGAACCGGGCAGCCATGCAGGATTTGTGCGGATATCGTATTCATTCTGTCAGGGAACTGGCTCTGTTAAATCCTGAATTTCCTGGCATAATCCTGTCGCTACAGCCTGGAGAGATTAAAACGGTACGAATACATAAAGGAGATGTTATACAGGAGTTGGCAGTTACGGTATCCGAATATTCCGCCCACCATGGTACGGAACTTCGGCTGGTCAGTTTAAAGAATATCCATGCGGTATTGGAGGAAAATGAGATGGAAGCGTGGCAGAAGCTGATCCGTGTGCTCACTCATGAAATAATGAACTCCATTGCACCCATTATTTCATTAAGTGAAACTTTAAGTGAACGTGCCGTGCAAAACGGTATGAATGAAAAAGATTACAACATCATGTTGCAAGGCATGCGGACTATTCATAGAAGAAGTAAAGGATTGCTGAATTTTGTGGAAAACTATCGTAAGCTTTCCCGTCTGTCTGTTCCGATACTGGCTCCGGTAAATATAGGTGAGTTGCTGGGTGATATGAAAAAGCTGTTTCCGAATAAAGATATACGGTATATATATAAGGTGGAAAACACGGAAACAACTTTGATGCTGGATCGCTCACAAATAGAACAAGTATTGATCAACTTACTTAAGAATGCAAGTGAGGCTTGTTTGGAGCAAACTTGTCCCGAAGTGATTGTCAGTACGCACGGTGATCCAGAAAAACATCTATTCTTCCTTTCTGTCTGTGATAATGGCAGTGGTATTCTTCCTGAAGTGTTGGATAAAATCTTTGTTCCTTTCTTCACAACAAAGCCTACGGGTAGTGGCATCGGACTCAGTTTATGCAAACAAATCATGAATTTGCATGGTGGAAGTATCTCGGCAAGTAGTGAAATAGGGAAGGGGAGTTGTTTCACGTTGAAATTCCTTTGTTGCGAATGAAAAAAAGTTTAGATATTAATTGTTTGTTTTACAATGAGATAAATGGTAAAATGAAAAAGATTTAGAAAAAAAGTACTTTAAATATTTGCATATATAAAAAAAAACCGTACCTTTGCATCGCATTTGAGAAACAAAGCAACTGCAAAAACATAAAGATTCGGGGTGTAGCGCAGTCCGGTTAGCGCACCTGCTTTGGGAGCAGGGGGTCGTGGGTTCGAATCCCGCTACCCCGACAATAGAAAATCAAGGAGTTACGATAAAACGTAGCTCCTTTTTTGTTGCCTGAATGAGGCGGTTTAACAGAGCATAAAAGGGGTCAGTCCGAAAAACGGGTCAGTCCGAAAAACCTGTGGGTATGTTAAATTTACACTGTCAGTTTGCAT
>BLLV01000062.1 GCA_011959205.1 Bacteroidaceae bacterium | reverse complement strand
TCGTGCAGCTGGCACGTCCCACGCTTTCGTTGGCGAAATACCTGCAACAGGTGGGACGGGGGCTGCGGCAGTCGGATGATAAGGAATCGTGTGTGCTGATAGATAATGTAGGGCTGTATCGCATTTTCGGATTACCATCGCAGGACCGGGATTGGGAGGCAATGTTTGAGGGACGGATATTGGGCAATGCCTTGTCTCGGGCGTTGGCTGAGGGTGGACCCTCCCTGTTTACTGTCGGGCTTTCGGCAGATAGTGGGACACATCCGAACGAAGAATTGGAGTTGGTGGTCACACACGACCGATTGCTGGATACTATCCGAAATCGGAATTTGTCTGGTCCGGAAGCGGGCGGAGATGGAAGTCAATCCGTTTTGAAAGCTTTCCATGACCGGCAAACTGGCCTTTGGGGGGTGAAGTGTGGGAATAAGATAATGGTGATGCCCCGGTATTTAGATGTGTTCGATACCGATGTGGGCAAGGCTGCCGTTCGTTTTAGGAACGGTCGTGTAGGGATTGTGGATGCTTTTGGAAATTCAAAGAGGATCATAGATCGTTGCCAGAGATTGCGATTCATGAAAGGTGGGCTTCTTGTTGTCACGGGGGAGGATGGCGTTGATTCTTATATTGATTTGAAAACGAACCGAACTTACCGGGAGAAGCCGTTGGTGTTGTCGTATGGTAGTGTAGAGTTGCTGAAGGTAGGAGAAGTCTTCCATAGTCGCACACAGAAGGCGTATGCCTCCATGCGGGGATTGCATAAAAACAGCCTTTGTTTTTATGGTTTCTATTTGAAGATACCGGATTATCGTGTTCCGAAATGCTGTAGGCTGGTAGATCCTGTTTGGTCTACTGTGTTCGATGTCTTTGCTTGTTTGCTGGAAGGGGATGACGAGGAGGCGTATTGGTGTTGTGGCCAATTGGCGGATCGCAGCATTGTGGTGATGGATGGGGACGGGAATTATTACCATGTGGAAAAAGGAAAACGGAAGCGGTATATAGCCTGCAATGGCCCTCATGCAAGAGGAGATGATTTTACATTGGCGATAGAGAGGCTGAAAACGGAAGCTGGTCAGCGTGCGGAGGAGGCTCTCCGGAAAGAGCGACAACGTGAGGAGGAGAAAAGGTGGAAGCGGTTGGAGGCGATAAAGGATGTGCAACCTTTCCGGATGGGGTTGAAATGGGGGTTGAAGTCGGGCGAACGTGTTGTGGTCCCCCCTTGTTACCGGAATATATACTCTCCTGTGGGCAATTATTGTGCTTTTGAGCAGAATCCTTGCCAGTGGGGAGTGATGGCACTGGATGGCAAAGTGGTGGTGGAAGCCCGATATCAGAAGATAGAAATAGAGGGCGATGGAACATTACGACTGACGATCATACCGGGCAAGGTGAAAATAGTTAAACTTTGAAGAATCAGAAGAAATACTTTATTCTTTACGTTTTTTTTCCTATCTTGTACACCTTAATATTAAGAATAGATGAAACAGATATTCACCTTTTTTCTGTTATGGCTTTGTTTGTCACTATCGGCGCAGGATCAGATCTCTTTGTTGTTTGTTGGTGATTTGATGCAACATCAGGCTCAGATTGATGCGGCCAGGCAAGGAGACGGGTATAATTACGATGATTGTTTCCGTCATGTGAAGAAAGAAATAAGTAAGGCGGATATGACTATAGGGAACTTGGAGGTGACATTGGGAGGAAAGCCTTATAGAGGGTATCCGGTGTTCAGTGCTCCGGACGAATATCTCTATGCTATAAAGGAAGCTGGATTTGATGTGTTGCTGACTGCTAACAATCATTGTTTGGACAAGAGGAAGATAGGGTTGGAACGTACTATCCTGATGTTGGATTCTTTGAAAATATCTCATGCAGGAACGTATAGGAATCCGGAGGAACGCCATAAGAATTATCCGTTGTTGGTTGAGAAGAATGGTTTTAGAGTTATATTGTTGAACTATACTTATGGTACGAATGGTTTTAAGACTGATGCTCCGAACGTAGTGAATTACATCAATCGGGAACAGATAAAGAAAGATATTCAGGATGCGCGCAGGAAACTTCCCGATGTCATTATAGCCTGTATGCACTGGGGAGTGGAATATCGTTCGTTCCCTGAACGATCGGAGCGTGAATTGGCTGGCTGGTTGATTGAACAAGGAGTAGATCATGTAATAGGTTCGCATCCGCATGTGCTCCAGCCTATGGAAATCGTAAAAGATTCTCGGACTTCTGCTCGGCATCTCGTTGTTTATTCATTAGGTAATTTTATATCGAATATGTCGAAAGAAAAAACGGATGGAGGGGCTATAGTAAAATTGAAGTTGCAACGAATTTTTCGAATCACTCGTCTGGTGGATTGTGAATATGCGTTAATTTGGACTTCGAGGCCGGTTTTAAGCAAAAAAAAGAACTTTGAATTATATCCTGCTACTTTTATAAATAAATCCATTAATAATGAGGAAATTAATGCGATGAAATGCTTTTTGATGGGAGCTGGAAAGTTGTTGGAAAATTCAAAAGGAGGCATAAAAGAGTATTTTTTTGAATAATTTTCCCTCGAAAAGTTTGCAGATATAAAAAAAAGCAGTACCTTTGCATCGCTTTCGGAAAGGAAAGCCTAACATGGTGACTATAGTTCAGTCGGTTAGAGCGTCAGATTGTGGTTCTGAATGTCGTGGGTTCGAATCCCACTAGTCACCCTACCCTTTAGTTTTAAAAGATTCTATAAATCTAATGGTTTATAGAATCTTTTTTAGTTATTTGGGGTTGGTTCAAATGGGCCAACGTTGGCTCAGTTGTAATTCTTGGGGGATTACGGGTCAGTCCGAAAAACCTGTGGGTATGTTAAATTTACACTGTCAGTTTGCAT
>BLLV01000061.1 GCA_011959205.1 Bacteroidaceae bacterium | reverse complement strand
TCGTTTATGGAATTTGGAATATAAACCGTTTATGCTTTAAAATTGTGTGCGTGTAATATGTGCATTGATGGCAGATATGTGTTCTTCCTCAATTTTGAAGAATCCCTGAGGTTGTAACAAATCATAAATGGGTGGAACGAAGAAAGGATGTAGGTTTGTGCCAGCCAATATTCCTGAAAATGCAGCTAAATAACCTATCTTGTTTTCCGGAGTTTGTACAATCAGGACACCAAACATTTTTCCTTGTTGCAATTCTTTCTGCCATTGGGATTGAGTTGTCAAATAGGTCTTTACTTCTTCAGCCGCTAATATGCAAAGCGGATGAGGGATATAGTGAAAAGGATAAGTGAACTTATCGGGCAATTTTATAGCGGCAATGGATTTTTTAAAAAAATGTATCATATATTCTCATCTGTAATGAAACTTTTGTGCGAATAGGGTACAAATATAGGATTATTTTTTCTTATTTTTGTATCCAATTAGTGTATAACCTTTAAAACAAAGAGATATATGGATAAAGTTATTGTCAATTCGTATGAGGATTTTGAGAAGTTGCTAGGGCAACAGATTGGTGTTTCTGATTATGTGGAAGTGTCGCAAGACCGAATTAATCTTTTTGCAGATGCCACATTGGACCATCAATGGATTCATGTGGATACGGAACGTGCCAAAGTGGAAAGTCCCTACCATAGTACTATTGTACATGGTTACCTGACTCTTTCGCTTCTTCCGCATCTGTGGAACCAGATTATAGAAGTCAATAATCTGAAGATGATGATTAACTATGGCATGGACAAAATGAAATTCGGACAGGCTGTTTTGGCTGGTCAAAGTATTCGTTTGGTAGCAAGTCTTCATTCTTTACAGAACTTGCGTGGAGTAGCCAAGGCCGAAATTAAATTTACGATTGAAATTAAAGACCAACCGAAGAAAGCGCTTGAAGGTATCGCTGTCTTTCTGTATTATTTCAATTGATTTGCTTTATCGTTCTTGGATAAATGTTCTCTTATCTAAGAACGATTTTCTGTTTTTGGAAATATATTTGAGTTCCTTGAGAAGGTTTGAAGAAAAATGATAAAAAAATAATCCGTAAAATTAATTTTACGGATTATCTGCGGAAGCTGGGGGATTCGAACCCCCGGTACGGTTACCCGTACGTCAGTTTAGCAAACTGGTGGTTTCAGCCACTCACCCAAACTTCCTTTTTTTGTAGAGGCGTTATCTCTCAAACGCGGTGCAAAGATAAGGGGATAATTTGAATTGTGCAAGTCTTTTGCTTGTTTTTTTAGAAGTTTTTTTGTGTAAAATAAGTAAGACGTTGATAATGAATGATTAATAGGTGAGATTAATTATTCTCCCGAAACTTCCACCATTCCTCAAAAAATATGCCTCAAGATGGAATCATCACGATCCGTCTTGAGGCATGCTTCGTTTATGGAATTTGGAATATAAACCGTTTATGCTTTAAAATTGTGTGCTATTTTTTTATACCCGTATATGGCACGGCTACCCAATTCTTCTTCGATGCGGAGCAACTGATTGTATTTTGCCATGCGGTCACTACGGCTTAATGAACCGGTTTTAATTTGTCCGCTGTTGGTGGCTACGGCAATATCTGCAATGGTGGAATCTTCGGTTTCACCGGAACGGTGGCTGGTCACTGTAGTGTAGCCGTTGCGTTGAGCCATTTCAATGGCATCCAAAGTTTCGGTCAGAGAACCGATTTGGTTCACTTTAACCAGAATGGAGTTTGCACAACCTTCACTGATGCCTTTCTCAAGGAATTTTACATTGGTAACAAACAAGTCGTCACCTACCAACTGGCAACGGTTTCCCAGACGTTCGGTCAACATACGCCATCCTTCCCAGTCATTTTCAGCCATACCGTCTTCTATAGAATCAATGGGGTAGTCCCAACTCAGTTTTTCCAGATAAGCGACTTGTTCGGCAACATTGCGCTTTTCTCCTTTGTTACCTTCAAATTTGGTATAGTCATAGATACCATCATGATAAAATTCGGAAGAGGCACAATCCAGGCCGATGGTGATATGTTTGAACGGTTCATATCCGGCAGCTTCGATAGCAGCAAGGATACAATTCAAGGCATCTTCGGTACCATTCAATGCAGGGGCGAAACCGCCTTCATCTCCTACGGCAGTGCTCAGTCCGCGTTTTTTTAACACCAGTTTCAAGGCATGGAATACTTCTGCACCCATCCGTAGAGCCTCACGGAATGTTTTAGCACCGACTGGACGGATCATAAATTCTTGAAAAGCGATAGGAGCATCACTATGTGAGCCTCCGTTAATGATATTCATCATCGGAACAGGCATGATATAGGTGTTTGTTCCGCCGATGTATCTGTAAAGAGGAATATCCAAATAGTTGGCGGCAGCTTTTGCTACGGCCAGAGATACACCCAGGATGGCATTGGCACCCAGTTTTGATTTTGTTGGAGTTCCATCCAGGTCAAGCATGGTTTGGTCGATGCCGCGTTGGTCCGTAGCGTCCATTCCTTTCAATGCCTGAGCAATAATAGTGTTTATATTTTCTATAGCTTTTAATACACCTTTTCCTCCGTAACGGGTTTTGTCGCCGTCACGTAATTCCAATGCCTCGTGTTCACCGGTTGAGGCACCCGACGGGACAGAAGCGCGTCCCATGACTCCCGATTCCAATATGACATCTACTTCCACTGTGGGATTACCACGTGAGTCTAAAATCTCTCTTCCTTTAATCTCTGCAATTTTCATATCGTTCTATTTTTATATATTTAGATGGTTTTATTATAATAACAATGGAGAGGGAGGATTTGTTGAGGCATGAAGAGGAAGTATCAAAAGTTATATGGATACTCCCTCATCATTTTATGATAAAATATATACTATTGTAATGACGGTTATTGGACTGTCAGATTATGTATTAATTCCCAAGCCGGGCTTACAGTGATAACGATATTCTGGTCATTCAGCAAGTCGATAGGCGAGTCTTCATCACCCGGCTGGCCCGGATTTCCCGGAGTACTGCCATCTGTACTTCCTGTTGATTTTTTTATACCTAATGAGTAGAAATGATTGGCCTGTAAAGAGAATACGTTAGTTGTTCCATCCAGTACGGACCATGTTTTTACTACATTACCATCAGTATCGTAAAGTCCTAAGGTAAATTGCACATTGGCTACAGGTATCATGAAAGCACCTGCCAATTGTGAATTGTCAACTTTAATCACACCTTGGCCGCTCAAGTCGTTTCCGGTATAAACTCCGTTATTGACAGTTTGTCCGTTCATGTCAATCTGAAATATCTGATAGGCTGCCGTTTCAGTGCTGACTCCCGTTCCGGTGCTCAGATTCACACGTTTGTTGGCATCGGTAGCTGTTAGGCGAATGTATCTTACTGTCTTGTTGACACCGGATTCATTGTTCAATTGTTGCGGTACATTCTTGAAATATCCCAATACGCCGGCTACTTTACGGGTCATCAGAATGCTTACACGGCTTCCGTCCGTAATCGTTGCATCGGCAGATCCGGCAAAGATTTCACTTTCACCTCCATTGGCTGCTACCATAGCTTCTACATTGGCATACGATGTATTGTCCACGACAAAGGGATCAGGAGTAACGGTGTAGGTATCTGATGCGTCACGTCCTACAGCTAAGAACTTGTAAGTTCCTGCAACCAGGTCATCCGTACCAACTACTTCAAAACGTTTGAATGTAGTTCCGGCTGTCCACCCACTGATGTCGTAGGTCTTCTTGTACAGGAAGTCTCCGGATCCGTTGCTCATAAAAGCGTATACTTTTACGTTGGTAATGTTTTGCACTGCTTCTTGGCTGTAAAGTGCGCCGCGGCTACCCATCCCATTTGTCAGATTGTTGACTGCTGATACTTCAAAGGTTACTCCGCTTTTGGGGGTGGATTCGTTAGAAGGGGAATCGTCATTATTGGAGCACGAAAATAAGAACGCGCTTGCCATCATAAGGAAAATAAATTTTTTCATAAGTTGAAAAGTTTAGTGAATGAATTTATAAAAAAAAATTAAGATATATCCAGATGGTGTATCAAAGTCCATCTGCCGTCGGCATAGACTGAGATGTCCCATGTCTGGTTTAAGTTATTATAGTCAACCCGGATTGCTGTCAGTTTATTACGGCTCATCGTTATTTTAGTTTCCGGAATGATGAGGGGTAATACTGCACTACGGGATTCGGGGGTATGGAAAGAAATATATATCAATGTGGAGCCTTCTGTAGGGGTAGGGGCTAACAGTATTTCGTTTATGTTTTTCAGAGGCTGGTCTATAGTTACTTCCGTATCTCCTTTGTAAACCAGATGCTCGTCCGATGTTTGGTTGATATGTTTGATGTTTGCTTGCAAGCGGGTGTAGTTCTCGGGAAAATTAGTACATAATATGAATAGCTTTCCCTTGGTCCGTTCCATGGATAGGGTGTGAGAACTGGGGCATAGTCCTATTTTCAGTGATGAGTTTGCCACAAAGAGGTCTGTATACTCCTTCCCATCGGCATGTAAAGTTCCCGGTGAAACGCCGGTGGTAAGATTCCCCCATACAGAGAGTTCATAATTGCCTTTCGGAATATTCGTTAATTGTAAACTATGCGAAATGTTGTTGTCTGTAATCTCCATGATGGTGGATTCATAAGTCGTTTGGCCGGTATCTGTATTCCGCAACAGGTAATATATGTTACTGGAAAAACAACGGAAAGGCAACTGCTCGTCTACCGGAGCTACTTCCGGGAAGCTACTGACATTAAAATAGTTCTTGTCCTTGATCTTGATATTGACTGTATGCGAAACCACACATTCTTCATCTCCATCTTTGATGCATGAACTGGATAATGTCGATAACATCAGGAAGTATGTGATATATAAAATGTTCTTTGCCATTATTCTGTTTGTTGTATAACTCATTTGGATACTTCAAGTATAACACATGCCGTAAAAATAAGTTCAATGAATACTTCAATTCTTTGTAAAAATGATTTTATTATATGTTTCCACCTAAATTAATAGGATTGGCGGATGTGCCGATACTATAAAAGTGGTTGGCAATAATAGGAAAACGGTAATCGGATTCCTGATCGATAATGCCGGTTCCTTGTCCGGTAGAACTGTCCAGAATATCTCCCGCAGTCAGTTTTACGCGTTTGGAACTAACTATACTTCCGTCTGTTGCCACCACTTCTATCAGTATGGTGTAATTATAGCTGTCTGCGGCCGGCGGGGCAGGAGTGGGGAGTACATATACGCCTTTGGAAACTGTTGTACCCGTGTTTCCCGGGGCAGGAATGGTAAACAGTACCTTGCTGTCCGTATTGGCAGTAGCCGGGCTGGCGATATAATCCAGAAATAAAGGTTTCTGCCGGCGTTTGATGAGGGGCACACTCTTGTTTTGCTGTGTGTATAGGGAGACTCGTATGCTGGATACTGTTTTAAGTCCCACGGTGGTGGGTACATGGGTAAACCATCCGGTGATCCCTGCCACCCGGCGATACATATCTATCCGTCCGTTGTTGAGGCCGTACATGGTGGGGGTGATGGTGGAGTACCCTGCGAAAAGCTCCGATTGGGAAATTGCTGTCCAATTGGCTCCCGAGGTGAGGATGGCATTTGCATTTCCCAGTGTGGTAGGAGTGCCGGAAGCAGTGATGGCGGTTGGCAGTCCGTATGTGGTTCCCGACTGGTCATCCAGCCCTACTGCCAGGAAGGTATAGGGATTTCCTATGATGAAGTTGTTATACTTCACTTTGTATTTCATCTGGGCGTTATTGGTAGGGGGAATGTTGCCGAAATGCTCCGCCCATCCTATGTTTTCGGAGGCGATGCAGGTGGCATTGTCTCCGGTTCCCTGGAAGATGTATAGTTGTACATATTGTACGTGTTGTGTATTGCCTGTACCCTCCACTGCTGAGCGTGTCTCCGGTTCACCGGCAATATTGAACAGGAGGGAAATTTCTCCTGCCTGTTCGCCCGGAGTTGGTTTTTCAAACAAGTTGTCGTCCTTCTGGCAGGCTGTAAACATGAAGAGCAGACAGCTTGCTGTCTGAAGGAGAAAGTTCGTTCTATTTATTTTCTTATTCATGATTTGTTAAGGGTTATGGTTTTTATATTTATGCAGAATTGGTTTTAATAGCTACCTGTGGACATTCCTTTTGAATATTGTTTCATGTCAATCACACCTGCACCCGTTACGGCTCGTGCAGCGGCACTACGGACAGTGGTTTCCGGTTGCTGGGTAAGCATATCATCCGTATAAATCAGCGTGACCTGGGTGGTGGCACTGCTCAAAGTCACAAAGAATGCCTGCATGGGGGCAATATAAGCATAGCCGTTGGCACTGGTCAGCAATGTACCGTTTGGGTCTATCATCGGATTCTGTGCGTTACCGTCGTATACCTTCACTGCCGTAACATGGGTATTCTGAGCCAGGAATTTGGCCACGTCAATATGAGCCATGAACATATTTCCTGCCAGGAAGGTATTGCTGGAGTTCAGGTTGGTCAGTGTGACGTTGAAAGAACTTGGGATGCTTCCGTCTGAATTCTCGTAAATGAATCGTCCGCTGTTGGTACGTGCAATTCCTGTTTCGTTATACGTCGAACCACTGCCCGAAGCATTGAAATAGGTAAATTGCGAATGCGTTTTTGGGAAACGGAAAGTAAGCGTGTTCACGTTCAGATTCTCTTTATCGGCCAGCATGGAGAAGCCTTCACCGGATTTATAGGCATACGAGAGTGAATTGAACGGGGTTGTCCAGTTGGTGGCATCGGGAGCTACGTTGACATGGGTCAATACGCTGTTCACAAATTTCTTGCCCGGTGCGTTCACATTCCACAAGCGTTGGTAAACGCGCGGACCGAAACGGTTCTCCAGGGAATTGGCTGCATTCAGCTGGGTGAAATAGGGTGCAGTACCCTGATTGCCGTTCATGGATGCAGGGATGAACATATCACCCGACACCATATTTTTCAGTGGAGCCGAAAGCATGTAATATCTTCCCGGAAACAGTGACAGTTCCACCCATGCCTGGACGTAGGTGAGGTATTGGGTATGCACCACTTCTCCACCCGGTGCAAAGTGGATATAATTGCAATTATTTGCTTCTGTTGATTTCAGAGACGGATAACGGACACAGTTACCGGGGATGATTACATTGGTACAGCTCCAGGGAACTCCGTTGTCCCAGTTGTTCCAGGTATTCCAGTCAGTGGTGGCGGCATTGGTCTTCCAAGTGGTCTGTAAGGGGTGTACGGCAGCGTGGATTCCGTTCCATATTACCTGTGCGCCATCCAGAATAGAGATGTAATAATCTCCCGGAGGCATTTGAGTGGCGGTCATTGTCTGACTGGCAGACAGGGTTACAGTTTTGGTGGTCAGCGCGTTGTTGTTGCCATAGTTGTAACAGTTCAGCGTATAAGTCTTTCCCACTGTACCTCCGGTGACATTGATAACCACATCGTAAGTACCTGTGCCGGCATTGGCGCAGACGTGTTCGGATGCGGCTACGGCATTGGTGATGGAAGTGGTGGGGTTATCATTGTCTTCCGCGCAGTCGGGAATTCCGTTCCCATCCGAATCCTGACGGGTATAGATTCCATATATCTGAGTGGTATTCAGCGCACTTGCTACCGCTGGGAAGGTTATGCGTACTTCATTATAGGCAGCAGTGGGAGTGGCTTGTATGTAGATGTTTCCGGAGGAGCCTGTTACGTCTAGGTTCAGAAGGGTTCCGCCAGAGGTACCTCCCACCAGAGTTCCATTGTTGTATACATTCAGCATGGTGGCATTCAGCAAATCGAGGTTGGCCAGGTAAGTGGGGTTGCTTATGATGAAACCTATCGGGCGGTTGGCATCCAGGGTGTTGAATTTCACGGCTACGGTGGTTGCACCTATCACATTCGTATAAATTACGGTGGCATAGGAGGACAGGCTTCCGTCTATCATATTTCCCAAATTATTGAATGAGCCGCCTGCGGAGGCTACGGCATTTATCTTGGTTTCGGCATAATGGATATTTGCCCCATAATTGGTGGGGGTAAGCAATTCTATGCAGGCTTCAGTAGCCGCCTGGCTGGGACAGGCCGAAGCAATGGGTTCCCAAAAGGCATTGTACAGGCGAAATTTTCCCAGATTGAGGTTTAATACTCCTGCGGTCCATAGTTCTATCTTATTGAACTTCGTAGTAGTGTTTACACTGAAACGAACCTTGTTTCCACTGTTTCCAGCCAGTTCGGCAGAAACGGCATTGTTACCGGTGGTGGTACTTTGGAATACCAGTGTATTGTTGTCATAAAGCCGTATCTGGAACGCTTTCAAAGCACTAACTCCCAGCAGGCCATTACTGGTCTGCATGGTGAATCCGGTACGTATGGCGGCGCCGGTGCTGTTGATGTAAGTTCCTGTCCGGATACCTACAATGGAAGTGTTGGCAAGCAGGCTGGTTATATTGTGATAGGTGGCATAGTTGTCCGGGTTGTCATCGGTCAGATTGCCAATGTTCTTTGCCTTGTCGTAGATGGTCGCTATGCTTCCTCCTCCTGTGGGTTGGTAGGCACTGGCGTTGTAGGCAGTGCCAATCAGGGTGCTACAGTTTGTTCCGTTCATTCCTGTGGCATTGCGGGTGATAATGGCGGACTGTGTGGAGGCCACGCCATCCTTGGTATAGGTGGCGGTAAGGGTATAGTCACCGTTTACCGTCATTCCGCTTATTTTATTTCCGGCTACGGTGGGCATTGCTCCTGCCGGGGCATTGGTAATGGTCCAGGTCACTGTACCTATGGTAGGAGGAGTGAGTTGGTAATAGTTGTTGCTGGTCGTAGCATTGCCTATGGAGAAATAGCTGGAAAGGTCTACAGCGATAGGATCGCGCACAAAAGCATAGTTCACAGTGGTGGAACCAAGTGACACGTTCACTCCATTATATTTGATACGTATCTGTGAGCAAGGCTTTTTTATAATCATACTGATTTGGCTTCCTTTCCCTGCTGCAAGAGCAGAGATGCCTAATAGCGAGTTTATGGTTATTTCCTCTTGCTGGATATTATTGTTGTCAAAGGTTGTCAGTTGGATGCCCCCGGCCAGATTGATGGATAAAAGATCAACATTGGAAGTAAAGAAACCTATTTCGGAACCGGCGGATACGGTGGTGCCGAGGTTGACAGTAATGTACGGGTTTGATAATAGGCCCGCTAGTGTTCCGAAAGTAGCTCCGTCTGTCAAGTCGGCATTTACCAATTTGGCGGCTTGAGCACTAAGGAGAAGGCTTGTCCATCCGGTTTCTAGGCCGGCATTGTAATGTATGGCCGCATTGGGAAAGTAAGTTCCCCCTGTTACAACCGGCTTTATCGGATTCTCTCCCACAAAAGCATAATATAGATTCAGGCTGTTGAGCACTGCCAATGAGATGCCTGTCATGCCTATTTTTATTTCATCAAAGGGTTTTGTCAATCCGGTTGATATGGAAATGGCTTGCTGTCCATCGTTGTTGCCTGCGCTCAGCATATTCAAAGCCAGGGTGGTTGCGCCAGTGTCTCCTCCTACAGTCTCCTGTTCTTGCCCATTTAAGAAGGTTTTCAGCCAGAAGCCTTTCAATACGTTGGCCGTCAGTAGGGAAGTGTTGGATATCTTGTACACAAATCCTGCTACCTGTCCTCCGGCATATACATGATTGATATCACGTACGGAAGCAAGCTGATTGCTAAGCAAGTCTGCAAGGGCGGCTCCACCGAAAGAGGCATAATTGGTTAAGTCCATATCCGTCATGTTGCTGATTCCTCCATTGGCATTCAGTACGGCAATCAGCGAATTGGATATGTCGTCAATGATGCGTCCTTGTCCTACTAGAGGAACTCTTTTGTTTGCCGTCCAGGTCTTGTCGGCGTTTTGGATAAGGGGGGATGAACCGGTAGTGGCACGTGCTTCAAATTGAGGATTCATCGGAAGAGGCGTATCCAGTTCTTCATCCTGACAACTTGCGAAGAGTGTCAGAAATGTTAAGAGGAATATACGGCAGATTGCTTTCATTTGTTAAATGTTATTTATTTAGTCAGAGTTAAGTCTACTAACTTCTAAATTCAACATAAACGAAAGAAAAAGGTTTTAAGAAATGGTCGGAATAACTGGTTGATTCTGTTGAGAGAGTACAAAATATGCCTTTCTGCGTCTTTCCTTTATAGGAAATTAATTTAATAAGAAAAACAAAGACCCGGAACTGGATAAACTCCCGTTTACCAACGAATGGATCTTGTTTAACACTAACCATTTCTTTATAGAATTCTATACTCCGATCAAAGATAGGATATGAGCCTTATTCTCTTATCATTATTACGGATTAAAAGATTGCTTTCTTTATAAAATAGGTGGACGACGGAGAAAATTTCATTCAGCATTCAGCGTGAATTTCCTGAGCGTTTGTTTC
Source organism: Bacteroidaceae bacterium (assembly GCA_011959205.1). Taxonomy (GTDB): domain Bacteria; phylum Bacteroidota; class Bacteroidia; order Bacteroidales; family Bacteroidaceae; genus Phocaeicola. The sequence continues at coordinate 51,531 of BLLV01000061.1, read as the reverse complement.
TTCTCGATAATTTCGTTTCGAAGTTTGTGTCCCGAAAAAAATATCGGGAAAGAAAAGAATAGCCTGTATCACAGCTTAAGCGTGTCTGTTATTATTGAAGACACTTTTCAATTTACTGTAAATGCTAAATATAATATCTGTTTTGGAAAACAGTTCATTCAAAATGGCGGCAACATCTGTTTCAAGCAAGGGGTAATCGTGTGAAATCTCATTTCTCAATTCACGTATATAAGTCCATTCATCAGCACTTGGAATAATAAGATAACGTTCCAGACGGTTCAGAATGTCACGCATAGGAAGTGCGGTGATGTCTTCATCCAGATATTCCAATATGTATCGGAATATTTTTGCTCCCATGGAGTCCTGCAATTTGGAAAAGCGAAATATGAATTGGTCTATGCAGCGGACTTGTTCTGTTGTCAAGTTGGAATAACAATCCGCAGACATGGGAATTTTGACCCCTAATCCTTCAAGAGCTTCATTTATACGAAGAATATGCTTGTCGCATACATCAAATTCCCGTTCCAGGCGTTCTGTTATCTCTTTTTTCTTTTCTGTCATATCAATTGTATTCCGTTTTTCAAAGCTTCCTGCACTACCGGTGAATCCTCATGGTCACCGATGACGTCAATCTTTTGGTCGCCCAAATGCAGTTTCAAGCGTGCGGTCATGCGGATGCGCGCCAATACACCCTTCTTTTCTCCCGTGCTGCGGACTAATAGATCAATATCTCCTCCGCGCTTTTCGTCATTCAGACGGGAACCGAAGAGATATACCTGCACTGTTTCACCATAAATATCTTTGGCTATTTGGATGATGGTCTGTATTTCTTTAGATTGCAAACGCATGCGCTTATTCTCCTTTCTCACCGCAAAGCTACATATTCCCCTCCACATTTCCTAGCGTCCGCCATCCTTATTTCATGTTCGGAGGAAGAAAAAGTAATGTTGGATGTTCTAAAAATGAAAAAAATCAACACGAATAATATATTTATTCCTACTTTTGTGCTTTTTACATTTTAAATCCTATTAACATTATGGACAAATTAAAATTTATAAGAAAAATAGTGGCAGATTGCAGTTCCTTCAGAAACTGGAGATACTAATGATGAAATACCGCCTGTCCGGTGAAGGATACACCGATGAGGAGATGAGGGTTCTGAAACGCATGTGTAAGGATATACTGGCTGATATAAACGAGTTTATACGGAAAAAGGAGGAAAAGAAGAAGAAAGAGCGGAAAGAGAAGAAAGAGCGGAAAGAGAAGAAAGAGCGGAAAGAGAAGAAAGAAAGGGAAAAGAAGAAAGAAAGGAAATAAGGAATAAAATGTGAAAAGACATTAAAAGGAAGCCTCCCGGTTATTTGTACACTTGCGTAATAAATGGGTATTGTAAATCAGTGCTTTACATTCGCCAAGTGTACAAATTTAACTTTTGATTGTATGGGTTTGCAATGTACTTTTGCCTTCATGGTGGAGGGAAATGCCCTCCTTTTGATAATTTAAATTCATACATGAATGGTTTATACCGATTTATGCTCTTTCTATTTCTCGGTGTTCGATGAACATGCCGTGGATATGACATTGGAAGAGTTTGTGAAACTTCTGCGTGGCGAACGTTGGAAAGCGCAAGTAGAAGAGTATCAGTGCCTGATGGCTTCGGGCAGGGAGATAGAGGCCAAGAAGTTAAAGAGAAAACTGGCCGCGCTGGTGATAGCCGGGCGTTGCGAAGGGAGCCATGCCGAAACCAACCTGAAGCAGTGGAGCGGGAACGCCATGCTGGATGTGGATAAATGTAACGGCCGTGTGTTTGAGTTCTTGCAGATATTGAAGGACACTCCTTGGGTGAAGGCGGCATGGCGCAGCGTTTCGTACGACGGGCTGAAGCTGGTGGTGCGTGTGGAGGCGGAAAGTGTGGACGAGTATCGCCTGGCATACGCTTTGGTGGCATGGCACGTGGCGCAGCTTCTTGCCTTTCCCTGTGACATGAGTTGCAAGAATCCCACCCGGCCTTGCTTTGCGTCGTATGACCCGGAGGCTTTTTTCCGTCCGGATACCGAAGTTTTTCCCTGGCGCCGCTTTATGACGGAGCATCCCGACAGGGTGGGGGAGATTCTGGCCGCGCTGAAAGTGAAGGCCCCGGCAGGTGCGTCCAAGCCTCCCGCAGCGGCTTCGGGCATGCTGCACACATTCTTCAACGAGTTTCTGGCGCACAATCCCTTTGTGGATGGCAAAAAGAATGAGTTTTTGTTGAAGCTGGGACGTGTAGCCCGCTATAAAGGAGTGGGGGAGGACGAGTTGGCCCGGCTGAAAACGCTGGCAGTGGAAAGGCTGGCGGGTATGGGGTGTGCCGCCGGAGATATACCTCCGCGCATAGACTCCGGATACCGGTATGCCGGCATGAACAGGGTTCCCGAAACACCTGCTTCCGGGGCTCACAAGGCTCAAGGCTCATTTAGGCGGTATCCTGATTCCGGCGGTGAGGGTGAAGAGGCTGAAATAGAGAGGCTTGAGGCTGACAAGTTGCGCCGCAATGTTCCATGCCTTCCGGATGAGTTGTTCGACCGCTTGCCCGACTTTTTGAAGCGTGGTTTGACGCACGTCCGCAACAAGCGCGAGAGGGATATTCTGTTGCTCTCCATGATTACCAACATCAGCGGTTGTCTGCCGGGGGTGAGGATGAATTATGGAGGAATGGTTTATTCCGCCGATCTCTACCTGGTGGCTTTGGCCGGTTCGGGCAGAGGAAAGGGGGTGATGCAACTGGCGGCAATCCTGCCCGTAGCCATTCAGGCGTATTACGATGAACTGAACAGGAAGGATGAGCGTGAGTACCGGCAGAAGCTGTTGAAGTGGAATCTGGAGGAACGGCTTGCCGCTCAGGAAAAGAGGGTTCCCGATTTGGACCAATGTCCGGAAAAGCCGGTGGAACGCATCCTGAAGGTGGCTCCCAATATTTCGAAAAGCCAGTTGATACTGGCTCTGGAGGCGGGTGGAGCGGTCGGCTTGGTGATGAATGCCTCCGAGCTGGACATGATAAGCTCTGCCATGCGTCAGGAGTATGGGAAACATGATGATGTGATGCGTGCCGCCTCCCAGCACGAGGAGGTGTCTTCTTATTTCAAGACGGATCACCGGCTGGTTGTGGTGAATGATCCTCATCTGGCATTATGCGCTTCGGGTACTCCCGCCCAGTTGCATAAATTTATTTCTTCGCTGGAGAATGGAATGTACAGCCGTGTGGCTTTCTATGTGGGGCAGGCCCCTTGGGAATATAAGTCTGCCAATCCCGGCAAGGACCGGCTGGATATGCGCGCTTATTTTAAAGGGATGAGCGAGGAGCTGCTGCGTATGTTCATCTTTCTCTCCGGATCGCCTACCGAGGTGGTCTTCACCGAGGAACAATGGAAAGAGCATACGGAGCGTTTCAGGACGCATCTGCGTGAGGTAGTGGCGGAAGATGATGATTCTCCGGGTGCCATTGTGCTGCGCCACGGACTGATGATGTCTCGTATTGCCATGGTGCTGACTGCATTGCGCAAGTGCGAGCCGCAATGGAATACATCGGAGTGGGAGTGTTCGGATGAGGATTTCCATACGGCCATGCAGATAGTGGATGTGTTGCTGGAACACAGTTTGCTGCTTTCCACTTCCATGGATGATACTGCCGGAAGAATCAGGCCGGTAAAGTCTTTTTTCAAATTGCGTCCTGTCTTGAAGAAAATGCCGCGTGAATTTACCTATTCGGAACTGATGGCGGCTGCCAATGAAGCCGGGTTGCCTACAGCATCCGTGAAACGCTATTTGTTGCGTTTGGTGTATTATCAAATAGTTGAGAAAGAGGATGGTAAATATAGAAAGACCGGTAAGTCTTGGCCTAAATTGCCGCCTAAGTGAGCCTTGGGCCTTGTGAGCCTTGAATACAGCTGAAAAAGTTCCTGTTGTTTTCAAAAAACAACAGGAACTTTCCGGTAAAACAACAGGGCGTTTTAAAAAAAGAACAAGGTCTTTCGAAGTAAACGATAGGTTCTTTTGGAAGCGTATGCCCTAAGGCTCTCCCAGATGCTTCACGATGATTGCCACTTCATGCTTCAGAAAGCTGTGGCGGAATTTGTTGTAGCCTGCTTCGTTTAATTCTTCCTGTAGCGGCATGTTTCTCCGCATCCAGCGATATAGGGTTTGCAAGGCTGCCGCAGCGGTTCGCCCGGGACTATATAGTTCCGCCAGTTCCGCTTTGTCATACGCTTTGATGATGAATGTTTTTTCTTCTTGGTTCATGTTCTTTTATTGTTTTGATTATAGAGTAAAGATACACAAAATGTTCTTGTTTTCCTACTCTGCCTGTAAGTTATTCTCGACATTTCCCGACAATCTCCTACGCTTCTCTACAAATGTCTACACGGGGTTTACGCTTCATCGTATCTTTGTGGTGTAATCAAAAGTCAATCATAGCCGGCTTAGCGATTGACGGTTGATTGTCAGTGTGTTTCTTGAACTAAAAGTCTTAATTTTTAATTTTGAAAGTATGGGAAGAACAGTTTCTTATTCGGTGGTGAAGCGTAATAATCCGCTTGACCAGGATGCGGCGCCTAAGTTTTATGCGCAAGCTCAGGCCAATGGCCATGTGGAGATTCGCGAAATGGCGGATCGTATTCAGAAGACCTGTACGGTGACGCGTGCGGATGTAATGGCGGTGCTTGTTGCTTTGGAGGATGTGATTATGGAGGCTCTGGAAGGGGGCGAGATTGTAAGGCTTGCCGATCTGGGCACTTTCCAGATAGGTTTGAGTGGAAAAGGTGCGGAAACGGCGGATGCGTATGATGTGTCGATGATTAGAAAAGCACGTATCAATTTCCGTCCGAGTATTGCGCTAAGCGGTATTCTGGCAGCACTGAAATATACGAAAGTGGATAAATTGCCGGTGAAAACGAAGGAGGAGCAAAAGCCTGCTTAAGTAGAGGTCGGACAAATGTTTAATTTTAAAAAAAAACTGTAGTATGAAAGGTAAATCTTTTTGGAACACTATTTTGAAAGTGGTGATTGCAGTAGCTACGGCTATTGCGGGTGTAGTAGGAGTCAGCTCGTGCATAGGGGGATGAGGGTGATTAATCTGATTGTGGTCCACTGTTCCGCCACAAGGGCGGACAGGGACTTTACCGAACAGGATTTGGAGGTGTGTCACCGCAGGCGTGGAATGAACGGGCCCGGATATCATTTTTATATCCGTAAGAACGGGGATATAAAAACGACCCGCCCCATAGAGAAAATCGGGGCGCATGCGCGTGGGTATAATGCACATAGTATCGGGATATGCTATGAGGGGGGAATCAGCGAGCGAGGCAGGCCGGCGGATACGCGGACGGTGTGGCAGAAACATTCGTTGCGTGTACTGGTCAGGATGTTACTGGTGGATTATCCCGGTTGCAGGGTTTGCGGTCATCGGGATTTAAGTCCGGATTTAAACGGAAATGGCGAGATAGAGCCTGAGGAATGGGTGAAACAGTGTCCCTGTTTTGATGTTTCGAAAGAAAAGTATAGTAAATAATATTTATATATTAAAACGTAATAAGACTAATCCTCTTCTTAATTTGTTAAATTGTTAACATTTTGGAAAGAGGATTAGTCTTGTTTTTCTATGTAATTAATTTTGATCACTGCTCCTGTTTTGTCCAAAAAAATATCCCGAGACCAAGGCCTCGGGATTGCATGATTTGAAACAAATTTCTTATTCCCACTCGATAGTGGCATTGGGTTTGGGCGACATGTCATAACATACGCGGTTCACATTCTTCACTTCTTTCAGAATACGGTCCGTGATTTTCATCAGAATAGGCCAGTCCACCGGTTCGATAGTAGCGGTCATGGCATCTACGGTGTTGACAGCGCGGATAATAACAGGCCAGTCGAACGAACGGGCGTTGTCACGCACACCTACTGATTTGAAATCGGGTACTACGGTGAAGTATTGCCATACTTTCTTGTCCAAGCCTGCCAATTGGAATTCCTCACGCAAGATGGCATCCGATTCGCGAACAGCTTCCAGACGGTCACGAGTGATAGCGCCCAAGCAGCGTACTCCCAAACCGGGACCGGGGAACGGCTGGCGATAGACCATATCGTATGGTAAGCCTAGTTCCACTCCACAGGCACGGACTTCGTCTTTGAATAACTGACGTAAAGGCTCAACTAATTCAAACTGTAAATCCTCGGGTAAGCCCCCTACATTGTGATGGGATTTTACCATCTTAGCCGTTTTGGTACCGCTTTCTACGATATCGGGATAAATTGTACCTTGTCCCAAAAAGTCGATGCCATTCAGCTTACGGGCCTCTTCTTCAAACACACGAATGAATTCACCACCGATAATCTTGCGTTTTTGCTCCGGATCGGCTACATTTTCCAGTTTGCTCAGGAAACGGTCTGTAGCATCCACGTAAACCAAATTGGCATTCAACTGATTCTTGAAAACTTCAATCACAGCTTCCGATTCGCCTTTACGCATCAATCCGTGATTTACATGTACGCATACCAGGTTATTGCCGATAGCTTTCAGCAACAGGGCCGCTACCACAGAGCTGTCCACACCTCCGGAAAGTGCCAATAGTACTTTCTTGTCGCCTACCTGGCGGCGGATCAATTCAATCTGGTCATTGACAAAGTTTGTCATATTCCAGTTGGCTTCTGCCTTGCAGGTATCGAAAACAAACGATTTGACAGCGTTCTTTATTGCCTCCACATCATCTGCCAGTTGGGGAAGCTTCACTTCGCAGCGTGCTTTGTCATGACCGGCGGCCATTACGGGGAATCCGGCTTCGTAAATTTCGGGAAGCACGTCAATATCTGCTCCGTCAATCACATGGTTGGGACCGCCATTGATAATGACGCCCTTTACATTGGGCAATGCTTTCAGCTCGGCGGCTGTGATATCGTGCGGGTAAATTTCACTATATACACCCAAGGCACGAATAGCTCTGGCAAGCACGGTGTTTTCGGTGCTTCCCAAATCTAGAATAACAATCATATCTTGTTTCATTCTGTTATGTTGTTTTAAGTTATTAGTTGGTTATCTATTCTTATTCCCACTCAATAGTGGCAGGCGGTTTGGACGAGATGTCATAGCATACGCGGTTCACGCCTTTCACCTTATTAATGATGTCGTTTGAAACCTTGGCCATGAATTCGTAGGGAAGATGAGCCCAGTCGGCAGTCATGGCATCCGTGCTGGTTACGGCACGCAGGGCAACGGCGCGTTCGTATGTACGTTCATCACCCATTACTCCCACACTCTGCACCGGCAGCAGGATTACGCCTGCCTGCCATACCTGATGATAAAGGGAGGTTTCGTTTCCGTCCGCATCTTTCACTTTCCAGTCTCTCAATCCTTGGATATAGATATCATCGGCATCTTGCAGGATGCGGACTTTCTCGGGGGTGATATCGCCCAGAATACGTACGGCAAGTCCAGGTCCGGGGAATGGATGGCGTGTAATCAGATGTTCCGGCATACCCAGTTCACGACCTACGTGCCGTACTTCATCCTTGAATAACAGGCGCAGCGGTTCACATAGTTTCAGATTCATCTTCTCAGGCAATCCACCCACATTGTGATGGCTCTTGATTACAGTGCCGGTGATGCTCAATGACTCGATACAGTCCGGATAAATGGTGCCTTGTGCCAGCCATTTCACATCTTTAATCTTATGGGCTTCCTCATCGAATACGTCGATAAAGCCTTTGCCGATAATCTTGCGTTTCTTTTCAGGTTCTTCCACACCGGCCAGCTCGCTGAAGAATTTTTGGCTGGCATCCACTCCGATTACATTCAGCCCGAGACATTCATAATCATGAAGTACGTTTTTAAATTCATTCTTACGCAGCATGCCGTGATCTACAAAAATACAGGTAAGGTTCTTGCCTATCGCTTTATTCAGCAATACGGCTGCTACAGATGAATCTACTCCGCCGCTTAGTCCCAATACTACTTTGTCATCTCCCAGTTGGTCTTTCAGTTCGGCTATAGTCGTTTCAATGAAGGAAGCGGCGCTCCAGTCCTGTTTTCCTCCGCAAATGTCGACTACAAAGTTCTTGAGAAGCTGGGTTCCATCTTCACTGTGGAATACTTCCGGATGGAATTGTACTCCCCATACTTTCTCTTCTTTTATTTGATAGGCAGCGATGGCTACTTTATCTGTCGAAGCGATAATTTTGAAATTCTCAGGAATGGCGGTGATAGTATCTCCGTGGCTCATCCATACTTGTGAGTGCTCACGGATGTTCTTCAATAGTGGGTTTTTGGGGTCGAAAGTGGAAAGGTGTGCACGCCCGTATTCACGTGTACCGGCCGGTTCCACTTTTCCGCCGTTGGTATAGGACATGAACTGTGCACCATAGCAGATACCCAAAATAGGGTACTTTCCGCGAATGTCACTCAAATCGGTTTTAAAGGCACTTTCATCATAAACGGAAAAAGGGCTTCCCGAAAGGATAACGCCGATTACGGACGGATCATTGTGTGGAAATTTGTTGTAAGGCACAATCTCGCAATAAGTATTCAGTTCGCGAACGCGACGCGCTATGAGCTGTGTGGTTTGTGAACCGAAGTCGAGAATAATGATCTTTTCTTGCATATATTAATAAAATATGTAAATGATTTCGTGCCGCAAAGATACTCAGAAAAAATAAAAATCCGTCATGCTGCTACGGCTTTTTATAATTGAATTGAAAAAACTTAGTTCTTCCTGCTTTCTTGTAGGGGAATAGGCAAAAAAAGATGGGCTTGTTTGGAAAATGCCGGCTGGTTATGTAAGTCACGGGCTGTCCGGCAAGCGTTTGAAGGACAGCCCGTTTTTATTTGGATAAGATCTTATTTTTTGTCGTTCTGTTCTTTCAGTAAATCACGGATTTCTGTAAGTAACACCTCTTCCTTGCTGGGAGCGGGTGGAGCGGCGGGGGCAGGTGCTTCTTCTTTCTTGCGGTTCAGTTTGGCAAGTAACCTTATAAATAAGAATATAGAAAAAGCAATGATGATAAAGTCGAAGGTGGCTTGTAGGAAGTTGCCGTAATTCAATGTTACGGCAGCTTTTTCAACTCCGTTCACCACTTCTGCCGGTTTTAATTGTAGTTTCAAATCTGTAAAATTCACGCCACCTACCAGTAATCCGATGGGAGGCATAATAACATCGGCTACAATAGAAGATACTATTTTACCAAAGGCTCCACCGATGATGACACCGACTGCCATGTCAATGACGTTTCCGCGCATAGCGAACGTCTTAAAATCTTGCAAAAAGCTACTTTTTCCCATTTTTTTTTATTTTAATATGAATTTATGTGCGAATATAAAAACAAATTCTTATTTTTGCATCGCGTTTAGGAAATAAATACTAAACATGTTAACAACATTCCAACATAGAGTGTTTAAAAGCTATATTATAAAACCTTTAAAAATTAAACAAAATGATTAAAGTAGGTATTAACGGATTTGGTCGTATCGGCCGTTTTGTATTCCGTGCAGCTCAAAAAAGAAACGATATTCAGATCGTAGGTATCAATGATCTTTGCCCGGTTGATTACTTAGCATATATGTTGAAGTATGATACTATGCACGGACAATTTGACGGTACTATCGAAGCTGACGTGGAAAACAGCAAATTGATCGTGAACGGCAATGCAATCCGCGTAACAGCTGAAAGAAATCCGGCTGACTTGAAGTGGGATGCAATCGGTGCTGAATACGTAGTTGAATCTACTGGTTTGTTCTTGACTAAAGAAAAAGCTCAGGCTCATATCGAAGCTGGTGCTAAATATGTAGTTATGTCAGCTCCTTCTAAAGATGATACTCCGATGTTCGTTTGCGGTGTAAACGAAAAAACTTATGTTAAAGGTACTCAGTTCGTTTCTAACGCTTCTTGTACTACTAACTGCTTGGCTCCTATCGCTAAAGTATTGAATGACAAATGGGGTATCACTGACGGTTTGATGACTACAGTTCACTCTACAACTGCTACTCAGAAAACAGTTGACGGTCCTTCTATGAAAGACTGGAGAGGTGGTCGTGCTGCTTCTGGTAACATTATCCCTTCATCTACTGGTGCTGCTAAAGCTGTAGGTAAAGTTATTCCTGAACTGAACGGTAAATTGACTGGTATGTCAATGCGTGTTCCGACTTTGGACGTTTCTGTAGTTGACTTGACAGTTAACTTGGCTAAACCGGCTACATACGCTGAAATCTGTGCAGCTATGAAAGAAGCTTCTGAAGGTGAATTGGCAGGCGTATTGGGTTACACTGAAGATGCAGTTGTTTCTTCTGACTTCTTGGGTGACACTCGTACTTCTATCTTCGATGCTAAAGCTGGTATCGCTTTGACTGATACTTTCGTTAAGGTGGTTTCTTGGTATGACAACGAAATCGGTTACTCTAACAAAGTATTGGATTTGATTGCTCACATGGCTTCTGTAAACTGCTAATCAGTTAAAAACCATATAGCGAAAGCCGTCTGAAGTAATTCGGGCGGCTTTTTTTTATGTAGTTTTGCGTGGTAAGTTGCACATTTTCGTTATCTTTGTGCGACTGTTACAAAAACTTAGGATGGAAAAGTATGATTTGATAACGATATTAGGACCTACCGCTTCGGGAAAAACTCCTTTGGCAGCGGCTTTAGCTTACCGGTTGGACACCGAGATAATCAGCGGAGACAGCCGTCAGATATATCGCCGGATGGATCTGGGCACGGGAAAAGATTTGGAAGACTATACCGTGAACGGGCGGCAAATACCTTACCATCTGATAGACATTGTAGAGCCGGGATACAAATATAATGTATTCGAATATCAGCGTGATTTCCTGAATGCATATAATCAAGTGAGATTGAAGGAAAAACTCCCGATATTATGCGGAGGTACGGGTATGTACATTGAATCCGTGCTGAAAGGATATAGATTGCTTCCTGTTCCCGAAAATCCCGGACTAAGGGATTCATTGGCAGATAAATCATTGGAGGAACTTACCCGGTTGTTGTCCACTTATAAGAAACTTCATAACTCTACGGATGTGGATACTGTAAAACGGGCTATCCGCGCCATTGAGATAGAAGAGTATTACAAACAGCAATCGCCGGAATACCGTGAGTTTCCGCAAATCAATAGTCTGATTGTCGGAGTAGATATAGACCGTGAATTACGTCGTGAGAAAATATCCCGCCGTTTGAAACAGCGTTTGGATGAAGGGATGGTGAACGAAGTAAAAGCTTTGCTGGATAGTGGCATTCCTTCCGAGGATTTGATTTATTATGGATTGGAATATAAGTATTTGACTTTATATGTTTTGGGTGAACTTTCTTTTGATGAAATGTTCCATCAATTGGAAATAGCAATCCATCAATTTGCCAAACGGCAGATGACGTGGTTCAGAGGCATGGAACGGCGAGGATTCACTATACATTGGTTGGATGCCTGCTTGCCTATGGAAGATAAAGTGGAAAAAATTATTAATTTGTTACACACTAAAAACTAAATGTTATGGCTGTAGAACCGAACAGGTGGGGGATTATTTATAATCCGAAAGCCGGAAGCCGTAAGACTCAGAAGCGTTGGAATGAGATACGTAGCTATATGGAAAGCCGCAAGGTGGTTTTTGACTACGTACAGTCCGAAGGTTTTGGGTCGGTGGAACGTCTTGCCCGTACCTTGGCTAATAATGGCTATCGTACTATTGTGATTGTAGGTGGAGACGGAGCGATCAATGATGCTATTAACGGTATTATGACTTCTATGGTGGAGGATAAGGCAAATATCGCTTTCGGGATCATTCCTAATGGCATTGGCAATGATTTTGCCAAATATTGGGGGTTGGATGAGGATAATTATAAAGCAGCGGTGGATTGGATTATCAATCGTCGTCTGAGGAAGATTGATGTGGGGCGATGTAATTATTTTGATGGCGAGAAACATACTTTCCGTTATTTCTTGAATGCCATATATATAGGTTTAGGTGCGCGCATTGTACAAATCTCAGATGGTACCCGCCGTTTTTGGGGAATACGTGAGTTGTCTTTTATTGCTTCCATGTTTCTGTTGCTGTTTGAACGTAAATTGTACCGTACACATCTTTGCATCAACGGCGAACATATTCGTGGACGTATCATGACAGTATGTGTGGGGAGTGCCCGTGGATACGGCTTGACACCTAGTGCAGTTCCTTATAATGGCTGGCTGGATGTGTCGGTTATTTATCGTCCGGAGCTGATGCAACTTTTCTCGGGGCTGTGGATGCTGTTGCAGGGACGTATTCTAAATCATAAGATGGTGAAACCTTATCGTACGCGGAAAGTAAAAGTGCTACGTGCGCAGAATGCTTCGGTTAGTTTGGACGGGCGTATTTTAGACCGCCATTTCCCTTTGGAAATTACTATAGAACCGGAAGCTATTACTTTGATTATCCCTAATTGAAATTATAAATATCTATTTCTCGCTAAGAATAAAAGTAGAGTAAGATATCTCAATGAATAACGTAAAATGATGACAATTTCAGATTTAAGAAAGAAAGATAATTTCTTTTTACTAGCTGGTCCTTGTGTGATCGAAGGAGAGGAAATGGCTCTCCGAATAGCAGATCGTATTGTAAAAATAACAAATAACCTGGGCATTCCCTATGTGTTTAAAGGATCTTATCGTAAGGCTAACCGTTCCCGTCTGGATTCGTTTACGGGAATAGGTGATGAAAAAGCTTTGAAAGTACTTCGCAAAGTTCGGGAAACCTTTGATATACCTGTAGTAACCGATATTCATAATGCCGGAGAGGCTGCTATGGCCGCTGAATATGTAGATGTGTTGCAGATTCCTGCCTTCCTTTGTCGCCAGACTGATTTGCTGGTAGCGGCGGCCCGTACCGGAAAGATTGTCAACATAAAGAAAGGACAATTCTTGTCACCCGGTGCTATGCGTTTTGCAGCTGACAAAGTGGTAGAGGCGGGTAATGATCAGGTTATGCTGACCGAGCGAGGAACAACTTTCGGATATCAGGACCTGATTGTAGATTATCGGGGGATTCCCGAAATGCAGACTTTGGGCTTTCCTGTGATTTTGGATGTAACACACTCTCTGCAACAGCCTAATCAGACTACAGGTGTGACAGGTGGTATGCCGCAGCTTATTGAAACGGTAGCCAAGGCCGGGGTGGCGGTAGGAGTGGACGGTTTGTTTATAGAAACTCATGAAGATCCTGCTGTAGCTAAGAGTGACGGAGCAAATATGTTGAAACTTGATTTGCTGGAAGATTTGTTGAACAAGTTGGTGAGAATCCGTCAGGCAGTTGCACGGTAATAAAAAATGTGCCCAAATTTTATATGTATAGTTTGGGCACATTTATTTGTATGTAATATAAATTATAGCCGGCAGGTTCTATCCTATCTTGCTGATTTTTTTTAGTTTCTCTTCATCAATGATTTTAATTTTTCTACCATCGATGGTTATCAGTTTTTCAGTTGCAAAGTTAGAAAGTGTACGGATTGCATTTGAAGTGGTCATATTTGATAAGTTTGCCAAATCTTCTCGTGAAAGGTAGATGCTTAGTGTAGATTCATCTTCTTCTACTCCGTATGTATCTTTCAAAAACAATAGAGATTCTGCTAATCGTCCGCGAATATGTTTTTGCGTAAGATTTACGGTTCTCTCATCAGAAATCCCTAAATCTATAGAAAGTTGGCGGATAAAAAACAGAGCTAATTCTGAGTTGTCTTTTATCAGTTTCATAATAGCCGGCATGGGAATAAGGCAGATGGTACATGGTTCGAAAGCAGAAGCTGCTGTTACGAAGTTTCCTTCGGCAAAAAAGGCGCGGTATGCGAAATATTCTTTCGTCTTTAATACGCGGATAATCTGGCTACGTCCTCCCACGCCTTCTTTGTAGATTTTGACTTTTCCACTAAGAAGACACATAAGGTGCATCGGAGTTTCTCCTTCGCAGTATATCGTTTCATTCTTTTTATACTTCTGTATCGTAAAATTCTGAGCCAAGAACTCTCTTTGTTCCTGTGTTAAAGGTTGCCATAAGTCTGGTATACTTTCAGCAATCTCAGTTTCTGATAATTCTTTTCTAACCATAAACATGCTATAAAACCGTGTTATAAAGCACAAATATAAGAAGAAAAAATAAAAGGACGAAGTGATGAGAAGAAAAAAGAAAGATATATTATTAATTTATCTTCAAAAAATAACAAAAAGATAGGTTCTTATCGCCTATCCTTTTGTTATTTGTGAAATTTTATTTGGTGAACAGTAATTCACGATATTTGGGTAATGGCCAAATTTCATCGTCTATTTCCAGTTCCAAATGGTCGATATGGTCGCGGATTTCTTCCAAATATGGACGCACTTGTTCCTCGTAACTGAAGGCTTTTTCCAATTGGCTTCCTAAGTGATTTGCTACTTTTCGGGCTGCTGTCATGTTGTGCACGGCTTTTTTGATAGCAAGTATGCGGTTTTGGATTTCACGTACCAAATTCTTTCGGTCCTCGGTCAGCTCTTCGTATTCCTCGGCGGAAAATATTTCTTTCAAGCCGCGAAGGTTTTCTAGCAGTCTGTTTTGATAAATTACAGCTGTGGGAACAATATGATTGATGGCTAGGTCGCCTAGTACACGGCTTTCAATCTGGACTTTTTTAGTAAACTTTTCCAGTTCCACTTCTATACGACAGGACAATTCATTTTCATTGAATATCTTTTCACCTATCAGTACAGAGCGGGACTGCTCGTCGTTGAACTTCAGGATGGCTTCGGGTACATGGCAGATATTAGTCAATCCGCGTTGCGCGGCTTCTGCTTTCCACTCTTCCGAATAGCCGTCACCTTCAAAGCGGATGTTTTGTGAAGCGATAATGGTTTCTTTTAATACCTTGTATAAAGCTTCTTCTTGTTCCATGCCTCCGTTTACCAATTCATCTATCTGGGCCTTGAACTCATTCAACTGGTGTGCCATAGCTGCATTGATAACAATCATGGATGCGGCACAGTTGGCAGACGAGCCTGCGGCGCGGAATTCAAAACGGTTTCCGGTAAAGGCAAAAGGAGAGGTGCGGTTACGGTCTGTATTGTCTTGCAGGATGGCAGGTATGCGGCCGATGCCCAGTTGCAAGGCTTTCTTCTCATCGGGAGTCAGTTCGGCGTCGTTCAGACGTGCCACTACTTCGTCCAGCATGTGGGAAAGGTGACGCCCTAGGAAAATAGACAGAATGGCGGGAGGTGCTTCATTCGCTCCCAGGCGGTGGCTGTTTCCGGCACTGACAATAGAGGCACGTAGCAAATCCTGGTTTTTATAGACCATCATCAGTACGTTGACTATGAAAGTCAGGAAAAGCATATTTCCTTCTGCGGTTTTGGCGGGAGAGAACAAATTGATACCTGTGTCAGTGCAGAGTGACCAGTTGTTGTGTTTGCCCGATCCGTTTACTCCCTTGAATGGCTTTTCGTGGAGCAGTACGGTAAAATTATGTTTGGAGGCGATACGCTTCATCAAGTCCATTACCAGCTGGTTGTGATCGTTGGCCAGATTTACGTCTTCAAAAATGGGGGCTAGTTCAAATTGGTTGGGAGCGACCTCGTTATGTCGTGTCTTTACCGGAATTCCTAGTTTGTGACATTCCAGTTCCAGTTCTTTCATGAAGTTGGTTACACGCGGAGGGATGGAGCCGAAATAGTGGTCGTCCAGTTGCTGGTCTTTGGCAGACGAGTGTCCCATCAAGGTACGTCCGGTCAGGCAAAGATCCGGACGTGCATTATATAGTGCGGTGTCCACCAAAAAGTATTCTTGTTCCCAGCCCAGATTGGCGAATACGCGTTTTACGTTTGGAACGAACATTTTGCAAACTTCAGTTGCAGCTTTATCTACCGCACCTAATGCCTTTAGTAAAGGAGTCTTATAGTCGAGCGCTTCGCCTGTATAAGAGATAAAGATCGTAGGAATACAAAGTGTGCTGTCCACAATGAAAGCCGGAGAAGAGACATCCCATGCTGTATAGCCTCGTGCTTCAAATGTGTTACGGATACCACCGTTGGGAAAACTGGATGCATCCGGTTCCTGCTGAATAAGCAGTTTGCCCGAGAAGCGTTCTATCACATTTCCTTCATCACCGAATTCTATAAAGCCGTCGTGTTTTTCGGCAGTTCCGTCGGTCAGGGGCTGGAACCAATGAGTGTAGTGGGTAACGTTGAAGGTCTTTGCCCAGTTCTTCATGCCGTTGGCTATCATGTCAGCCATTTCACGATTGATGGGGGTACCTTTCTCGATTGCGTTTATCACTGCTTTATAAGCCTCACTAGGCAGATATTCCTGCATCTTTTTACGGTCGAACACGTGGTTGCCGTAATAATCAGCTAACTTTTCAGAGGGGTAGTCAACCTTAACAGGCCGTCTGTTGGCTAACTCCTGTAGAGCAAAAAATCTCATTTTGGACATGTTGTCTTTCTTTTACTAGTTGTTGGCTGCAAAAATACTGCTTTTTGATAAATAATTCGCTATATAGCTAATCATTTTTTTATTTCAGTTAAGGATGTTAATTAAGTATTATCATGCATGAGCCTATTAGTTTTGTCGCATTTTTATTTTCCGACAAGTTGAGTTCAATAGTAATATTGGCTACCTTAAGAGACTTTCCAAATGAAAAATATGAGCATGAGTGTTCTCTTTATCCTATGCTTTGCATTTACTTGGAGCTAGTGTCGTTGCTTTATATTAAACGATCGCAAAGCTACAAAAAAACTAGAAAAAGCATGGAAGTTTTCAAAAGAAGGTGTAACTTTGGCACAAATTATATAAATCTCTGCTATGAGATGCAATTTTAACAAAGAAATTAGAATGGAAAAAATGAATGTGAAACCGGCAACCGGTAAATTAGGCGTTCTTTGTGTTGGATTGGGCGCTGTTACTTCAACTTTTATGACAGGTGTGCTGATGGCTCGTAAGGGACTGGCAAAACCTGTCGGATCTATGACTCAATATGATAAAATGCGTGTTGGCCGTGGAGAGAATAAAAAGTATTTGCATTATGGTGAAATTGTTCCATTGGCAAACTTGAATGACATTGTGTTTGGTGCATGGGATGTTTACCCGGCTAATGCTTACGAGTCGGCGATCAATGCTGAGGTTTTAAAAGAAAAAGACATCAATCCTGTAAAGGATGAATTGGAGAAAATAGTTCCAATGAAAGCTGCTTTCGATCACAACTATGCCAGCCGTCTGGATGGTGACAACGTGAAAGACTGCAAGAACCGTTGGGATATGATGGAACAGTTGCGTGAAGATATCCGCAATTTTAAAGTTGCTAACAACTGTGACCGTATTGTAGTGCTTTGGGCTGCTTCTACAGAAATTTATGTTCCTGTTGATGAAAAGATACACGGAACATTGGCTGCATTGGAACAGGCTATGAAAGAGGATGATAAAGCTCACATCGCTCCGTCTATGTGCTATGCTTATGCTGCATTGTCGGAAGGATGTCCTTTCATTATGGGAGCACCTAATACAACTGTTGATATTCCGGCTATGTGGGAATTGGCTGAAAAAACTAAAATGCCTATTGCAGGTAAGGACTTCAAGACAGGCCAGACATTAGTTAAATCTGGTTTCGCACCGATTATCGGAACCCGTTGTTTAGGTTTGGATGGTTGGTTCTCTACAAATATTCTGGGTAATCGTGATGGCTTGGTATTGGATGAGCCGGCTAACTTCCACACTAAAGAGGTCAGCAAATTATCTACATTGGAATCTATCCTTGTTCCAGAAGACCAACCGGATTTGTACACGGATTATTATCACAAAGTGCGTATCAATTATTATCCGCCTCGTAATGACAATAAAGAAGGTTGGGATAATATTGATATCTTCGGCTGGATGGGCTACCCCATGCAGATCAAGATTAACTTCCTGTGCCGCGACTCTATTCTTGCCGCTCCTTTGTGCTTGGACTTGGTATTGCTGAGCGACTTGGCCGCACGTGCGGGACGTTTTGGCATTCAGCGTTTCTTGAGCTTCTTCTTGAAGAGCCCGATGCACGATTATACGGAAAACGAAATTCCAGTCAATCACCTCTTCCAACAGTATGCTATATTGAAAAATGCTATTCGTGAAATGGGTGGTTATGAGGCCGATCAAGAAATCGACTAATTTGTAACAAGATATTTTATTCGGGCGTGGATTGCGCGGGTTTCACGGTTTTTTTCTATTAAAGACCGTATCTGTCCGTGAAATCCACGCCTTATTTTTTATTTTTCAGCTATAATTTCTTGTTGTCTGCCCGAGAATTTGTAATTTTGTCATATAATAGAGTGAATATGCTTAGGTCAGAAATACAAAATGTAAAGCTCAGATTTGGTATTATTGGTAATGCCGAGGGGTTGAACCGTGCCATAGACGTGGCTATTCAGGTGGCTCCCACTGATTTGTCAGTGCTGATCACCGGTGAAAGTGGGGTGGGAAAGGAAAATTTCCCACAGATTATTCATCAGTTCAGTCGCCGTAAACATGGACATTATATAGCAGTGAACTGTGGAGCTATTCCTGAAGGTACTATAGATTCAGAGCTTTTCGGACATGAAAAAGGTGCCTTTACGGGTGCTATCAGTGATCGTAACGGTTATTTTGCCGAAGCCAATGGTGGAACCATTTTTTTGGATGAAGTAGGGGAGTTGCCTCTTGCTACTCAGGCACGTCTGTTACGTGTACTTGAAAGTGGCGAATTCATTAAGGTAGGTTCATCCAAAGTGCAGAAAACGGATGTGCGTATTGTTGCCGCTACCAATGTGAATCTGACGAAAGCTATTGCCGAAGGTCGTTTTCGTGAGGATTTGTATTATCGTTTGAACACTGTACCTATAAAAATACCTCCCTTGCGTGAGCGTGGAGATGATATAACTTTACTTTTCCGTAAGTTTGCATCAGATTTTGCAGAGAAATATCGTATGCCGGCTATTCAGCTGACAGAAGATGCAAAAGCTTTGTTGCTAGCTTATTCATGGCCCGGTAATGTGCGCCAGTTGAAAAATATCACTGAACAGATATCTATTATTGAAACTAACCGGGATATAACGGCAGAGATTTTGAGAAATTATTTACCGGAGCAACATGTGAATTCTGGCTTGCCTGCTTTGTTTGGAGTGAAAGCAACTACAGGGAAGGCTTTTGAAAGTGAGCGTGAGATTTTATATCAGGTATTGTTTGATATGCGGCGTGATGTAACTGACTTGAAGAAGTTAGTCAATACGCTGATGGCGGAACGTGGCGTGCAATCTGTTCCGACGGCACCAGCTACCACGGCGGTTTCTTATTATCAGGAACCGCAACGGAATTTAGTTGCTACAGTGGTGCCTGCTACGCCTACCATAATTTCTGCCACCAAACCGGCTCATTCCGTAGTAGATGATATTCAGGATACGGAGGAGGTTGTAGAAGAAGCCCCTTTGTCATTGGATGAAGTAGAGAAAGAAATGATACGTAAGGCACTCGACCGTCATCATGGAAAGCGTAAGAATGCGGCAAAAGATTTGAATATTTCAGAGCGAACACTTTATAGAAAAATAAAAGAATATGGTTTGGATTAAACAATTGAAAGTTGTTGGTGTGTTGACGGTACTGGCGGGAATAGTAACTGCTTGTTCTATTTCCTATAAATTTAACGGATCGTCTATAGATTATACAAAGATAAAGACTATTTCGTTCGAGAATTTCCCAAACCGTTCAGCGGGTTTTGTTTGGGGACCGATGGAGAATATGTTCAACACGGCATTACAGGATATTTATATGCAACAAACTCGTTTAAAGCAAGTCAAGCGCAGTGGTGACCTGCAATTGTCCGGTGAGATAACAAACTATGAGGCATTTAATAAAGGAATTGGGTCTGATGGTTATTCTAGTATGGTAGAATTGCGTATGACGGTTAGAGTGAACTTTGTCAACAGTTCCAATCCTACGGAAAATATGAATGGACAGCAATTTTCGGCTAGTCGTGAATATAATTCCAATCAGCAGTTGAGTGCTGTACAAGATGAGTTGGTAAACCAAATGATTAAAGAAATTGTAGAGCAAATATTCAATGCTACAGTAGCAAATTGGTAGTGAATTCTTTTTCATCATGATACAACAACAATTATATGAATGGATAACACATCCTGAACTATTGAATCGGGACACCTTGTATGAGCTGCGGACGTTACTTGCGCGTTATCCGTATTTTCAGACAGTAAGGCTGCTTTATTTGAAGAATCTGTTTTTATTGCATGACATAACATTTGGTGAGGAGTTACGCAAGGCTGCATTGTATGTAGCTGACCGCAAAGTTCTTTTTTATCTGATGGAGGGAGACCGATTTACTATATCTTCCTTTGAAAAGCAAGATCAGCCTAAGGAAGAGGCTGGGTGGGATCGTACTCTTTCATTGATTGATGCTTTTTTGTCTTCTTTGCCTGAAGAACCTGTTGCTATGGAACTGCCAATGGAGGTAACGACTGATTATTATACTTCTTTTCTATTGCATAAGGAAGAATGTGTGTCTGATGATATTCCTCAGATGAAAGGACAGAGTTTGATAGATAACTTCATTGAAAAGTCTGCAGAGGAACCTTTGTTACCTCAATTAGGAATAAAAGAGGTGGCATCAGCGAAGAACGAAGTTTCTGAAGAAGATGAGCCGGAAGGTAATGAAGAGGATATGGAGGATGAAAGCTATTTTACTGAAACATTGGCTAAAATATACGTTAAACAACAAAGATATTCTAAGGCCTTGGAAATTATTAAAAAATTAAATTTGAAATATCCAAAAAAAAACGCTTACTTTGCAGACCAAATAAGATTTTTGGAGAAATTGATTATTAACACTAAATCAAAATAAAGAAAATGTATTTATTACTTATTGGATTAATTGTGCTTGCAGCTCTTTTGATGTGCTTTGTCGTACTGATTCAGAACTCAAAAGGTGGTGGATTGGCTTCTAGTTTTGCTTCTTCAAATCAAATTATGGGTGTTCGCAAGACTACAGATTTTATTGAGAAATTAACATGGGGATTGGCTGTTTTCATGGTGGCATGCAGTGTGCTTACCGCTTATTTCATTCCTGTCGCTCATACAGATTCTTCTATCATCATGGAAGAAGCGGTGAAAGAAGGAGCTACTAATCCTTTGAATGCCCCTTCAGGTTTTGCAGCTCCGCAGACAAATGATGATGCAGCAGAAGTTTCTGTTCCCAGTGATTCGGCACAGTAACTATAGAGGAAATATTTTCCTTAATTAATAAGGATAAGCGTTCTGTTTCATAAGCAAAGCAGAACGCTTTTTTTGTTCTGGAATGTTCTCTTCGATAAATTGACGGGGAAAAGTATATTTTGGTTGGAAGTTAACTTTTTGAATACTATTTTAGCCATTACTATTAAGTTTGTTTGTTGCAACGGGAAGATAATACTTTTTACCGAAATAAATAATAGTAAAAAGGGCTATCCGACTTTTTGGACAGCCCCTTATTTACGGTTTAAAAGTAAAAGAAGTGAAATTTGTCTGTTTCTTATTTTTTAGAACCTGTATCCATAGCCTAGCATGATTGACGCATTGTCGTCTTTGGCAAACATGAACTTGGCTTCAGCATTCAGATAGCTGCGTTGGGAAATGGGTAATGTGATACCTCCTCCCAGGTTGAAAGCGAATTTGGTAGAGTTGCTTCGGTCTATTTCCACTTCTTTACCGTTTGTTTCCACACTCTTTTTTCCGTAGAAATTGTTTTGCATACCGATGCCTGCAAGGGGATAGACAGAAAATCCCTGCCCGTCTTCCTTGAAATTGAATACATAATGGAAATTCACATTTACATCCAAGCCGGTAATTTTGTCTTTAGGAAAGTAGAAAGTTACATCTGGGGCAATCCGCAGATTATTCGCTATCGCATAGCGTCCTTGTACTCCCAGACCGAATCTTTCATAATTGGTTTGGTAACCGACATTTCCCATCAAGGAGCCTTCTCCTTTAACTGTTTGGGCATTCATACCCACTGATGCTAGTGCAATCATAGCCAGTAAAATTAATTTTTTCATAATTAAGGCATTTAGTTAATAAAATGTTTTTTTTAAAGAAGGGTAAACCTCTTTTGAAGTAAACAACAAATGTTCGGTTACATTTGTTTGCTTATATATGGTTACATGTGTATGGAATGTTTGTACTAATAGGAGCATTCTTTTTTAAATTTTCATAAAGTAAAAAATGATGTTAATTCTGTTTTCATGTCTTGAACCATTTTTTTTAATGCTTTGTTTTTCAGTATATGACAGGGGGTAAAGTTGGTTGTATGCCGAATTTCCAGTCTATGAAAAATGGGTTATATGGTGTTCGGATTGTTGTAACTGATTGAAACCGCATTGTTTTGAGATAGTAAAATATCAGGATTGTTTCATTATTAAAATTTATAGCCATGAAAAGTCTAAGTTTTGATTTGCGGGCCAGACTGATAGTCAGTTCTGTTATCAGGGCAATAGCTTGTTTATTTTCAAGTACCCCCGGACAGATAAAGTGATGATATATCAATCTATATAGTTTACATGTAAATTCTAAACTGAGTGTATAATTTAAAAAAATCAGCCTATGTATTTTCTATGGTACATTATTATCGGAATTCTTGCCGGATTCGTTGCCGGCAAATTCATGCGGGGCGGCGGATTTGGCCTGTTTACTAATCTGCTGGTAGGTGTTGTTGGCGGTGTTTTGGGTGGATGGGTATTTGGTCTGCTGGGAATAGCAACGACAGGTTTATTGGGCAGTCTGATTACTTCGATTGTAGGAGCTGTCGTTTTGTTGTGGATTGTTTCATTGTTTAATAACAAAAAGAGAATTGAATTTTGATTATTTTAACCTTTTAAAAACAACTTAATTATGGAAAATAGAAATTCTAACTTATGGATCGGTCTGGGAATAGGTTCGGTCATCGGTGCTTTTGCTTACCGTTTTTCACGTACTTCAAAAGCTAGGAAACTGAAGGAAAAAATATGTGACACATTTCATAAGATAACCGGCCAGGCGGAAGACATGTTCGATGAAGCCAAAGAAAAAGCGATGGATGCTGGAAAGAATGTAGCGGACAAGGTGGCCGACAAGGCATTCGGCTTTGCTGAGAAAACAGACGATTTTAAGAACAAAATGCATACAATGGCTTCCGAAGCAAAGAAATAAACCGGAATAGATAACTTGCTGATAATTCATACGCTTATGAAATGGGAGGAACATTTGAAACATCAATTGCCGGACAATGGCAGATGGGAAAATTATGAGCAACTGTACCGGATGTGCTTGTTGGCATACGCTGAAGGCTGTAACGAAGAAAAAAAGAAAGCTCTTGAGGCATACAGGCTTCGTTGTGGCAGACTATTTGGAAACAGGTGCATGCCGTCTGCCGGCAGCAGGGCGGGTCAAAAAAAGATATGTGATGCGGACTGTTCCTACATAAAGAAGTATGAATTTGAATTGTATAAACTAGGAGGGTGTGTGGAAGACTCACCTGAATTAACCTGAATTATTGACTTAAAATTGAAAAGATTATGTTTTATCATGTGAAAGATTTGCAGTTCAACGCCAGGGTTTCACAACCCGATCCGCGTTTTGCACGTGTGATGCTTGAGGCATTCGGTGGTGCGAATGGAGAATTGAAATCTGCCTTGCAATATTTTGTGCAGGCTTTCAGTTGTCATAATCCATTTCCTGATAAATATGACATGTTGATGGATATTGCTACTGAAGAATTCGGACATCTGGAAATTGTAGGAGCCACGATTCAAATGCTTTTGGGACCGGTGAATGGAGAAATGAAGAACGTGCTTGAAGATACGCCACTCCGCACGATGATGAGCGGTAAGTCTGCTAAAGAGGATCTGATTCATCAGGCATTCACCAATCCACAATTTTTGGTAGGTGCTCCCGGAAGTCCGGCTTTGACAGACTGTAATGGAAATCCCTGGTGTGCCACCTATGTATCTGCTACGGCAGAATTGACGGTGGATCTCCGTTCCAACATGGCAGGAGAGGCACGTGCCAAAATAGGTTATGAGAATCTTCTCCAGTTGACTGACGATCCTTTAGTAAAGGAAACACTTGGTTTCCTTATGGCTCGTGAAGTGACACATTACCAGCAGTTTGAGGCTGCTTTGGAAACAATTCAGCCTAATTTCCCACCGGGAGTCTTTCAAACATCTCCCAAATACAGCAATTTATATTTCGATCTGTCGAAGGGCGATGACGCTCGTGGACCTTGGAATGAAGGAGAGAGTACGCAGTTGAAGGAACAGTGGCAATATATGGAAAAGCCACTTGAAGAAGTGAGAAGTACAGACGGATTGCTGGATAGAAAACCGAAAGGTACCGACCGGACGGAAAAAGAGATTGCCGAAAAAGAAGCTCAGTTGTCTAAGGAGCGTAGCGGGCAGGTGCTCGCGGCTACTCCCAAGAAGGAGATGTCTTGGTGCAAGTATTAGTGATTTGAAAAGAACATCGGTTTAAAGCCGTTGTAATTATTAACCATAAACCATTTGAATTATGACTAAGAAAACAGAAAAGAAACAGGAAGAGGCAAAGGGCACGAAGAAGAGTGCCCAGGCCCAAGAATGTAAGTCTTCTGCCTCATGTAAGAAAGCAGAGAAGAAGTAAGAGTTTGGAACCTTGAAATTTGTATGGACTGTCCGGGAATCCGGTTTCCGGACAGTCTTTTAATCATTAAAATAGTATGGATATGAAAAAAATATTGTTAGCAGTTTTTGTATTGACGTTTGTAGTCTCCTTCACATCTTGTCGTGACAAAAGAGAACAGGACCGGGCAAAGTACCAAGTGGAAAAAGTGAAAAAAGACATCAATGATGTCGCAGACAAGATTTCCGATAAGGTGGAAGACGGTGCTGATGCTGTAAAGGATGCATGGAAAGATACAGAAAAGGAGGTCAAACAAGGAGCGGAGAAGGCTCAGAAGGAAATAAAGAAAGGATATAATGAAGTTAAAAAGGAAGCAAGTAAAAAGCTTGACTGATTTTTGTAATTTATTATTTTGTTAGTAGTAAACCTTACATGTGAATAAATTATGGTTGGATTCGTAATATGGATTGTTGGATTGGTGCTGACTATCAGAGCTGCTTTGGAAATATGGCGCATTCATGCGCCGGCAGAGAGGAAACTGATAGCCATCGTATTGGTGGTTTTCACTAGTTGGGTAGGATTGCTGTTTTATTATTTTTATGGTAAGCCTCGTATGGCACAGTGGTTGGGAACAGGTATTGAAAGGTATTGATGGTTGCATAGCTGTTTATATTGTATAATGGTATCCCGATACAAAGGAATGAGGTGTCAAAATGTTGGTACAATCTTTTTATGCACAAAGCCCAGACTTTTTCAAGCCTAGGCTTTGTTATTACCCAAAGTTTTCGTTATGGAAAAGTTCATTTTCGTTCTTACATTCTCAATCAAACCGTTCTTTTTCCACAAAGAATCGATGAAAACATAACTGTGGACACCCCGGTTTGCATCGTGTGTATAAGGCTGGAGGGGATGTGTTTAGACAAATGTGTGCTAAACTGATAAAAGAAAGAGGCTCATTACATTGCCAAATGGATAAATAGCAGAATGTAAAACATAAAAAAGGTTGTGCCAATCTTTTAGCACAACCTCTTGTTTTTTTGAAGTAAAATTGAATTATGCTTCAGCAGTAGCTTCAGTAGCAGGTACTTCTTCCGCCGGAGTATTAGCGGCTTCTGCTTCAGCCTTGGCGGCAGCTTCAGCAGCTTTCTTTTCAGCTACTTTCTTGGCAATTTCTTCATTTACTTTCTTTTCAGCTTCCAAACGGGCTTTTGCTTCAGCTTTCTTTGCTTCGTCCAGTTTAGCCTTCAAAGTAACCAGACCGGATTGTTTGTTGTTCTTCCAAGCTTCGAATTTAGCTTCAGCTTCAGCTTCTGTAAATGCGCCTTTGGCAACACCGCCCAGCAAGTGTTTTTTCATGTAAACACCTTCTTTTGACAGGATGTTACGTACTGTGTCAGTAGGCTGTGCACCGCACATTACCCAATGAAGTGCGCGTTCAAAATTCAAATCTACTGTGGCAGGATTGGTATTAGGGTTATAAGTACCAATCTTTTCAGTAAATTTACCATCACGTGGAGCTCTTACGTCTGCGATAACGATTGAATAAAACGCATAGCTTTTGCGTCCGTTTCTTTGCAATCTGATTTTAGTTGCCATTTCTAAATAATGTTTTTATAATTAATGATTTGAATTAGTGCTAATAACCCGTATTAGCGGGAGCAAAGATAAGACTTTTCTTTTGAACCACAAAGATTTGAATGAGATAAAGTATAATTTTTATGAAAATATGAACAGACATAGTGGTAGTTGCTAGAAAAATTATATATTTGCAACAGTTACAATTTAACTAAAACAAAAGAATTATGATTTCACAAAAATTACAAGACGCAATTAATGCTCAGATTGTAGCCGAAATGTGGTCGGCCAATCTTTATCTTTCCATGTCTTATTTCTTCGCTGCGAAAGGCTATGAAGGTTTTGCTTCATGGATGAAAGCGCAGGCTCATGAGGAGAATGATCACGCTGATATGTTGGCGCAATATGTGATGAAACGTGGCGGACAAGCCAAGGTGGGGGCTGTGGATGCTGTTCCTCAGGAATGGGCTTCTCCGCTGGATGTGTTCGAGCATGTATACAAGCATGAATGCCATGTTTCCGAATTGATTGATAAATTGGTAGATGTTGCTTCTGCTGAAAAGGACAAGGCTTCTCAGGATTTCTTGTGGGGATTTGTA
Source organism: Bacteroidaceae bacterium (assembly GCA_011959205.1). Lineage (GTDB taxonomy): Bacteria > Bacteroidota > Bacteroidia > Bacteroidales > Bacteroidaceae > Phocaeicola. The sequence goes on along the minus strand of BLLV01000061.1, from coordinate 24,720 downwards.
CGCGAGCAGGTGGAAGAGGAAGCTACTGCTCAAGGTATTTTGGACAAGATCAAGCTGGGTGGTGACGTGGCTTTGTACCATTTGGATATTCAGCTTGGTGCAAGAAAATAAGCGATAAAAGAAACGAATGCCTGTCTTTTATCTTCTGCAGATAAAGATGCAGGTGTTTATCGGAAATAGAAAGTGTGTCAAAACTCAGTTTTTGAAAATATGAACTTATAATCTGAAATTTGGGCATCTTAAAAGACTAAAGAAAGGGTCGTATCATTACTCTATACAGAGCTTGATTCGACCCTTTTAAGTGTTATAATTACTATCTGTAACTTTTTTGGAACAGTTATTTTAGCCTTGACACATTTCCTTGCTTTTTTACCGTATTTCTTTCAGCCATTTTTCTAATTCTCCTGTCCATTGGCGCTTATAGGTGAAGCCGTCACGGAAGCCCCAGCCGTATAGGATAGGTGTGTAAGGAAACGGGAACTTTATTCTTTATTAGCGCCAAGTAATAGTTCACACTGTTACTGACGGGTACAGCTCTGGCGTCACCTTTCAAAGGTTGATGTTCCCTCTTCAAAAAAAAGGTTATTTTTTCTTGATATGCATACTAGCTTTGACCAGCCATATAATCAGGAGGATATAGGCGGCTATTGACAGCACTTCGCTCAATGGGTTACTCAACCATTCTTCATTGATCAGATTGATACCGCCAAAGCGCATGGCGGCACTGACAACCCCCATCAATGCGCCTCCGGCTATGAATCCGGATGCCAGCAAAGTTCCCTTCTCCCCACGTTCGGCGTTCACAGCCTCGTCTTTGCTACGGGTTGTGACATACCAGCTCACCGCTCCGCCTACCAGCAACGGCAGGTTTAATTCCAGTGGAATGAACATACCCAGCGCAAAAGCCAGTGCGGGTACTTTGAAGTAGGTCAGCACCAATGCCAGTACGGCACCTATTTCGTAAAGCAGCCAAGGAGCACCTACACCGTTCATCAACGGGTCTATTACGGCTGCCATCGCGTTGGCCTGCGGAGCTGCCAATGCGCCGGTGGAGAAACCGTAGGTCTTGTTCAGGATCATGATGACGCCGCCCACTGTTGCTGCCGATACCAGTGTACCGAGGAATTTCCATGCTTCCTGTTTGGCAGGAGTACTTCCCAGCCAGTAACCTATTTTCAAGTCTGTGATGAACCCGCCTGCCATGGAGAGTGCCGTACAAACCACACCACCCATAACCAGTGCGGCAACCATGCCGGTAGCACCTTTCAGCCCTACGGCAACCATCACTACTGAGGCAAGTATCAGTGTCATCAGTGTCATTCCCGATACCGGGTTGGTACCGACTATGGCGATAGCGTTGGCTGCTACGGTGGTAAACAGGAATGCAATGCCGGCTACGAGCAGGATGGCTACAATGCTATGTAATACATTTCCATGCATCACATCAAAAAAGAAGAACAGTAAGATCAGTAGGATAGTGAAGATGGATCCGAAGGCGATCACTTTCATGGAAAGGTCTTTCTGCGTGCGGATGACGTTTGTTTCCACTTTCTTGCCGCCCATCTCTTTGGCGGCCAGTCCCACAGCACTTTTTATAATGCCCCATGAGCGCACGATACCGATCACACCGGCCATGGCGATACCACCGATACCGATACTTTTGGCATATTCCTTGAATATAAGTTCGGGTGACATTTCGCTGATGGTTTGTGTCAAGGCCGGATTCCATGCATTCAGCACTTGATCGCCGAATAACAGGGCCATGCCCGGAACAATTACCAGCCATACCACCAATGAACCGGCACAAATGATAGCTGCGTATTTCAAGCCGACAATATAGCCTAAGCCTAATACTGCTGCACCGGTGTTTATTTTTATCACCAGTTTGGCTTTTTCGGCAACCATCTCACCCCAGCCGCATACGCGGGTGGTGAAGTTTTCATTCCACCAACCGAATGTGGCTACAATGAAATCGTACAGACCTCCTATTAGTCCTGCAAAAAGCAACGGCTTTGCCTGGCTTCCGCCTTTTTCGCCGGAAACAAGCACTTGCGTACTGGCAGTGGCTTCGGGGAAGGGATATTCGCCATGTTTGTCGCTGACGAAATATTTACGGAAGGGGATGAGGAACAGGATTCCCAGAATACCTCCCAGCAGTGAGCTGACAAACATCTGAAAGAAATTGACTGTCATTTCGGGGTATTTATCCTGCAATATATAAAGGGCGGGCAATGTGAAGATGGCTCCTGCCACTATGACTCCCGAACAGGCACCGATGGATTGGATGATGACATTCTCACCTAACGCATTTTTACGCTTGGCGGCTCCCGATACACCTACGGCGATGATGGCGATAGGGATGGCGGCTTCAAAAACCTGTCCAACCTTTAAGCCCAAGTAAGCTGCGGCCGCCGAGAATAATACCGCCATGGCGATACCCCATAACACAGACCATAGGTTTACTTCGGGATATTTTTTGTTTGGTGACATGATGGGGTGATATTGTTCCCCCGGTTTCAGAGGTCGGAATGCGTTATCGGGCAATCCAACCGATTTTTCTTCTTCTTGTTTCATGTTTCTCTATGTTGTTATTTTTGAAATTTATCATAATAAATGCCCAAAAATAGTAAAAAAATAGAGAAACATCCTCATGGTTTGATTAGAATATCTGAAATTTCAATCCAAATGATAGTCTCAGATAGTCATCGGGTTTCAAATAACTGTTGTTGGCCGCACTGACAACGTATAAATCGCATGTGCTGATTTCGTAGAATGCGGTGATGCTTTTAGAGAACTTCCGGTACTTTTCGGGCACATCGAAACGGACGCGCTGTCCCAGAAAGACATGGGTGCGAATACGGGTGGAAAATCCGTAGTATCCATGGGGATAACGTTCGGGCTCGCTTGTCCAGAAATCATCGCTGAATACGGTGTTGAAATAGAATCCGGTAGTCAGCGGTTCCAGCGAGAAGTCTTTGCCCAGCCAGATACTCCATGGGATATAATTCTGTTTCAAGGTCATGGTTATCTTGAAATGTTTGGATGAGTAGCGGGGGATGAATCCTAAAAGAAGATCGGTTTCCCATTGGCCTCTTTTTCCATAATCCCATCCTATGCCCCAGGATAACAGACCCATTCCACCGGCGTACTGTAATTTGGTATGAGTGGGAATCAAAGCTTCCCATGCACGCCTGTAACGGTGTACGCGCTTGTCGTATTTATGGTGCCGGTTTGGCATTTGGGTTACAATATCTTCCTCTTGGTTTTGGACAGAAGGAGAGGAGATAAGTATGCTGTCTTTGGATAAAATTGAGTGAAGTGCTTTATTTTCTTGTGCTTGTGCTGTAAAGGGCAACAGTGGCCACAGCAGGTTCAGAAAAATCTTTTTAAAATTCAACGGTCTCATAATCGTAGGTTCCATCTTCTTTAATAGTGAATAATAAGTAGATGCGTTTGTCTATGCAGGGGCATTGGAAGTATAGAATTCCATCGTCAAACAAATCATCTACCGTAAGCTGGTGTTCGTGTCCGTAAAGACAGAACTGGACTTGGGGGAACTGGTTGACGTATAGTTGGAAAATTTTTGCTACATTGTTGTTGAATATGAATTCAAAAGGTTTTACGTGCATAGCGAATACGGTCTTTTCTACTTCAGATGGCAGGTTGTTTAGTTCATTTTCTATAAAGTTGAAATCGGGTACTGGCTCTGAGTAATCATACTCCATAGCATTGGTGTTGAGGCAGATAAAGCGTACGTTTCCGGCAGTGAAGGCGAAATTAGGATTTCCATAAATAGCTCTGTATGCGTCTTCACCTGTACCCAGACAGTCGTGATTACCTAAAAGGCATACGTAGGGCATCTGGAATTTATTGAATATATCCCGCATCCATACAAATTCTTTTGTGACTCCAAAGTCGGACTGGTCTCCTCCATGAATGACAAAGTCTATGTCGCCATGGGCGTTGATGGCTTTTACAACGTCTTCGGTAGAGTTATACCATCTTTGGGTGTCACTGATCATGGCAAAGCGGATTGTTTTTTTGCCTTGCATTTTGTTTTCTATCAATTGGATGTTTTTGTTGGTCAGTTCTCTTTCTCCTGTAATATGTACATCGTATGGATGGGTTTCCAGCATGTCGCAGCCACTGAAGGATAAGGCCATTAGGACAAAAAATAATAGTCTGTTTGTCATTGTTCTCTTAAATTTGCTGCAAAGTACGTCATTTTAATTAGAATAAGAGTGGCTTATTATTGGGGAAAAATGTTCTTTTTTTCTTATTTTTTTGTCTTTACTTGCATACAGGCAGGCGGGGCAGTGTTTTTCGGATATAAAAAGAGGATGTATCAAACTCGAATCTTCTTTTGCTTTGATACATCCTCTCTCTCTTATGATGTGAAAATTTTATTCTGCAGTTGTGCCTTTCGGGGTCATGTCACCTTCTATATAAAGACGTGTCATTTCATTTTTCCCGTTTGTGCGGATGGTGATTGATTTCTTGAAATGTCCCGGAAATTTGCCGGCTCCATTATAAGTCACTGTTATCTGTCCGCTTTCACCTGGTTTGATGGGTTCTTTAGGATATTGGGGAACAGTACATCCGCAAGATGCGATCGCTTGATGGATGACCAAGGGGCCGTCTCCCGAATTTTTGAATTTGAAAACACAGGTAACTTTCGGGCTAGACTCGGGAAATGAACCGAAATTATGTGTTGTTTTCTCAAAGGTTATTTCAGCTTCTCCTTGAGATTGCCATACGGCTGCGTATGTGGTTAACCCTATAATCAACAATAATGTTGAAAGCAAAATTTTCTTCATTCGTTCCACTGTTTAAAAATTATCGGGGCTAAATTACTGTTTTTTTATAAAAGGTCTTTAACTGTTAGTGAAATAAATGGTAAATTAACACCTTTAAAAATAAGGAACAAAGATAATCAGCCCTATGATGGCAGTAAAGATGGCGCAAATCAGTACGGCTCCTGCTGCTATGTCCTTTACGTCTCCGGCTACAGGATGGTAGTTTGGGGATACCAGGTTGACCAGGCGTTCTATGGCTGTGTTGAATGCTTCGGCAGCCAGTACCATTGCAAAGCATAGGAGGATGACAAGCCATTCGGTGCGTGTTATTTCAAACCAGATGCCTGCAATGGTTACAGCGATGATGGCTGTGCAATGTATCCAGGCATTGTGTTCCTTACTTAAAAAACTACATACGCCTTTCCAGGCGTATGTAAAGCTTTTTAGTCGTTTATGCAGTTCATTCATTTTTTTAAGCTTGGGGTGGGTTTATCCTCTGTTTACCTGTTTTACTCCTTTTACTGTTTTTATCTTTTTTACTAATGATTCCAGTTTTGAAGTGTCATCTACCATTACGGTCATCATGCCGCTGAACAGCCCGTCGTGCGAGTCGATGCTGATGGAACGGAGCAGGATATCGTTTTCCTTATTGATAATGGAGGTGATATTTGTCACAATTCCTATATCATCATGACCGACGATGCGCAGCGTGATGGGGTATTGTTTGCCGTGGCTCTTTCCAGCCCAACGCGCCTTTACGATGCGGTAGGCGAAACGTGATTGCAACTCCCGTGCGTTAGGGCAGTCGGTACGGTGTATTTTGATTCCTCCGCTGATGGTTACAAACCCGAAAACGTCATCGCCATAGATAGGGTTGCAGCATTTGGCTAATTTGAAGTCCAGTCCTTTCAAATTCTGATCAATGACCAGCACGTCTTCTTTGAAGGTTTTGTCGTCCTGTACAGCCTGCATACTGAAGTTCTCGGCGCTTCGATAGACAATATCTTCCCGGTTTTCCGTTTCTTTTTTCTTCAGTTCCAGGTATTTTTCGATGACGTCGTTCGCATCTTTTGTCTCGTTGGCTATATCCTGATAGAACTCGGTTACGGTTTTGTATCCCAACTTTTTTATTAGGCGCATCATCACTGCTTCATCATATTCCAGCTTGCGGTTCTTGAATTTACGTTCTATGGTTTCTTTGGCGAATTCTGTCTGGCGAGCCTCTATCTCTTTGATTGCTTGGCGTATTTTGGTTCTTGCCTTCGAAGTGGTGACGATATTCAGCCAGTCGCGTTTGGGCGTCTGGGTATTCGAGGTCATGACTTCTACCTGGTCGCCGCTGTTCAGCGTTTGCTTTAATTGTGCGTTCTTTCCGTTCACCTTTGCTCCGATGCATTTAGAACCTAGTTTGCTGTGGATAGCGAAGGCAAAGTCCAGTACGGTCGCTCCTTTCGGCATCTTGTACAAGTCGCCTTTGGGGGTGAATACGAATACTTCGTCTTCGTATAACTCCAGTTTGAACTGGTCCATCACTTCCAGGTCACTGTCGGCGTTCTCCAGCGTTTCCCGGATGGAGGTCAGCCATTCATCCAGACCGCTTTCTCCTTTTACGCCTTTGTAACGCCAGTGGGCTGCCAGGCCACGTTCCGCTATCTCGTCCATGCGTTCGGTGCGTATCTGTACTTCCACCCATTTGCCTTCAGGCCCCATTACAGTGGTGTGCAAGGATTCGTATCCGTTACTTTTGGGTACGGAGAGCCAGTCGCGCAGACGTTTGGGATTGGGCATATACATATCGGTCACAATGGAATATACTTGCCAGCATTCTTGTTTTTCCTTGTCGACGGGAGACTCCAGAATGATTCGGATGGCAAACAAGTCATACACTCCTTCGAAGGGACATTTCTGTTTCTTCATTTTCTGATAGATGGAATGGATGGACTTGGTACGCCCTTTCATGTGGAACTTTAATCCTGCTTCTTCCAGCTTATGCTGTATCGGTTCGATAAAGGCGGCTATGTATTTGTCACGAGAAGCTTTCGTTTCGTTCAGTTTGTCCTTTATATGATAATACACATCGTGTTCGGTATATTTCAAGGAAAGATCTTCCAACTCCGATTTCAGTTTGTACAGTCCCAGCTTGTGTGCCAGCGGTGCGTACAGATAGGCGGCTTCGTTGGCTACCTGGGTACGTGCTTCCATATTGGGAGTTTCCTTTATCTGCCGCATCAGGTTTACGCGGTCTGCAATGATAATCAGGATAACACGCATGTCCTCGGCGAAAGAGAGTAGCAGGTTGCGAAAATTCTCCGATTCTATGGTAGGACTTTTGGAGTATAGCTCATTAATTTTCACAAGGCCGCGTATGATCCCCGCTACATCCTCTCCATATTCCTGTTGTACAGATGCTAAGGTGCATAAATGGTTCTTTACCGATTCGTGCAGCATGATCCCCAGGATGGAAGCCCGTTTCATCCCAATTTCTTCAGCCACGATGACGGCGGTCTGCATATCTTTGATGATAGGATTCATCCCGAAACAATTTCGTGGCAGGTTACCTTCGGCAACTGCTTTTATAAGGTGTATTTTTAACTTGTGGCAATCACCCTTCTGCAAGGTGTCGCCAGATAATTGCAGCAATCGTTTATAGAGGGCGAACAGTTGCTCACGCTCTTTGGCTGTGAAAAAAGCTTTTTCTTCCATAACACGTGAAATCTTTTCGAGGGTAAAGGTAGTTTTTTTCTTTATTTATTAGGCAGTGTTCTCGCATTTTTTTGTATTTTTGGGCAATTAATAGTGAAAGGATAAGGTAACAATTAATTTAAACCATATAAAATCATGTACTTATGTTAACACCTGAAGACAAAGACTTATTAGTGAAAAAAGGAATTTCCAAGCAGCAGATTGCAGAACAACTGGCTTGCTTTGAAAAGGGTTTCCCATTTTTGAAGCTGGATGCAGCCGCTTCTGTTGCAAAGGGAATCATGGCTCCCGCCGAAAATGAAATGAAAAATTATTTGGAGGCATGGGATATATATAAGGAAGGGGAGAAAACCATCGTGAAGTTTGTACCTGCCTCTGGTGCTGCCAGCCGCATGTTCAAGAATTTGTTCGAATTCCTAGGGGCTGATTACAATATTCCGAAGACTGATTTCGAAAAGAAATTTTTTGACCATATTCATAGCTTCGCATTCTATAATGATCTGAATGCGGCTTGTATGGATAATACAGGAAAGAATATCGATGCTTTGATGGCCGGGAAGGATTATAAACCTATAGTAGCCAATCTGCTGGAAGCTGCCGGCTTGAACTATGGGGCATTGCCGAAGGGGTTGTTGAAATTCCATCGGTATGCGGATGGTGTGCGTACGCCGCTGGAAGAACATTTGGTGGAGGGCGCATTGTATGCGGCAGGCAGGACCGGAAAAGTGAATGTGCATTTCACCGTTTCTACGGAACATCGTGAATTGTTCACAAAGCTGGTGGAAGAGAAGGTTGCCGTTTATGCAAAGAAGTATGGAGTGGAATATGATGTGTCGTTTTCTGAACAGAAACCGAGTACGGATACGGTTGCTGCCGATATGGAGAACAAACCTTTCCGCGATAAAGGCAAACTGTTGTTTCGTCCAGGAGGGCATGGTGCGCTGATTGAGAACCTGAATGATCTGGATGCTGATGTTATCTTTATCAAGAATATAGATAATGTGGTGCCCGACCGCTTGAAAGAGGATACTGTTACGTATAAAAAGCTGATTGCGGGGGTACTGGTTACTTTGCAGAAGCAGGTATTTGAATATTTGGAATTGTTGGATGGTGGTAAATATACACATGCGCAGCTGGAAGAGATCATTCGTTTCTTGCAGCAGGCTTTATGTTGTCGCAAACCGGATGTCAAGGATCTGGAAGATGCCGATCTAGTTATTTATCTACGTAAGAAGTTGAACCGTCCGATGCGTGTATGCGGTATGGTGAAGAATGTGGGTGAACCGGGAGGCGGCCCGTTCCTGGCTTATAATGCGGATGGTACTGTTTCACTGCAAATTTTGGAAAGTTCTCAGATTGACATGAATGATCCGGCCAAGAAGGAGATGTTCGAGAAAGGTACTCACTTTAATCCGGTGGATTTGGTGTGTGCGGTACGCGATTATAAAGGAAACAAATTCGACTTGGTGAAGTATGTGGATAAGGCTACAGGTTTTATCTCTTATAAATCAAAGAACGGTAGAGAACTGAAAGCATTGGAACTTCCGGGCTTGTGGAATGGCGCGATGAGTGACTGGAACACTGTTTTCGTTGAAGTGCCGTTGAGTACCTTCAATCCGGTGAAGACTGTGAATGATTTGTTGCGTGAACAGCATCAATGACCCCTTTTTATTGTAGACTACATGGATTTATACAGATCGGAAGATTTGTGTAAATCCGTGTGGCTTTTTTGTGAAGACTATTTATATACCTTTGATTGCTAACCTATAATTAAAAAGAATGAACCTGCTAACCTTTATTGCCCCACTGGCTGTGTCGGCAACTTTTATGATGCCGGCTGATGCCGCAAATTACAAAGAATTACCGGCATTGGGAAATACTCATATTCAAGTATTCGACAAGACCCCTGTTTGTTTTCGTCCCGATTCCTTTCCCAATTATACTCCTGCCAATGCTGACGGAGTGATCCGTCTGGTAAACGGGCGTATTATTTTAAAGAAAATAACCTTGCCCGATTACAAAAGGGATGTGGATGTTACCCTGAAAGTAACTGTAGCTTCCAATGGTGACCGTTGGGATAAATCAGGCTCTTGTTTTGTGCTTCCCAAAGAATCGGTGATCAATCTGATGAATATAGCCGAAGGCAAGAAGGCGTTTCCTGCGGTAGACAGTGTCAAATATGAAAAAATGATTGGTATTGTTCCGGGCAAGGATTATGTGCCTACCCTTGAACTGATGCGTTTTATGACTCCGTTCGGTGTGGGGTATTATAGTTCGGATAATGATTCTTTGAGCAGCAAGAGACGTCCTGTATATATCCCGAAATGGGAAAAGAGTGTGACTTGGGTGCAGGATATTACCGATCTTTATCCGGCATTGGAGAAAGAGGCATATGTGGGAATTTATATTGATACATGGACTGCCGAGGGGTATGTGGCCAGTATGGAATTGGACGTGAAGGAAAGTAAGATCACTTGCGATGTGATGCCGGAACGCCGTGTGAAGCCTTTGATGAATACGGTGTATTATATCGGACAGACTTATCCGGATATTTTTTCACGCAAAGATGTGGTGATGGATTTTGATATGCCAGAAGCTGCCAAGAATGTTCGTTTGAAGTATATTGTTACAGGTCACGGGGGGCATAGTGGCGGAGATGAGTTTGTGGAGAAACGAAACATCGTGTCTGTTGATGGCAAGGAGGTGTTGAATTTCATTCCTTGGCGTGATGACTGTGCTTCTTTCCGCCGTTTTAATCCGGCTACGGGAGTATGGCTGATACCACGAGTTGCTGCGTATATAGGTGATAAGGGTTATACGACAAAAGAGATTGAAGAACCTCTGGCTTCTTCGGATTTATCCCGTTCCAATTGGTGTCCGGGTAGCGATGTGATGCCTGAGGAGGCTGTTATTGGTGACTTGCCGGCCGGTAAACATTCTTTTAAGGTAAGTATCCCTGAGGCGCAACAGGTGGATGGCAATAAATTGAATCATTGGCTGGTTTCAGCTTATTTGGTTTGGGAGGAATAACTTTTATCGGTGCATATTATAAATTGACGTTTGATTCGACAGGGAAAATGTTAATAGGCTACTATAAGATGTTATTGCGGAAATTTTAAACAGGTTTTTTTAATCATTTCAAAACAGTTCTTTATTAGTTCGTATTGTGTTATATATAAATATAGAGTAAACGCGTGTTTTATGTTGCTTATGGATAGGAATGTGGGAGAATAGTTATTAAAGTTTGATGTAAGAATGTTTTTTTACAGAAATATTTTTAATAAATGCATCTTGCTTTTGTTTTAATGTAATTTATTATTAATTTTGTGACTTATTGCATTAACGTAAATATTTGTAGATAAAACACGTACATTTTTTAAAATGAAAAGCATTTTTTTAGTATTAATGTTTGTTCCTTTACTCTCTTTTGCACAAACATATAGGTATATAGGGATAGAGGATGGACTTAGTAATCGTAGGATCTTTGATATCCAGAAAGATTCTAAAGGATATATGTGGTTCTTGACTAATGAGGGAATGGACCGTTATGATGGTAGAGAAATAAAACATTACAAATTGCTGGGTAAGAGTAAGAATATACATCTTGGATGGTTATATAAGGAAGACCAAGGTGATCTATGGGTGATTGGTAAAAAGGGATGTGTGTTCCATTACGATACATTACGCGATCAGTTTAGGATGGTCTATCAGTTATCTGATGTTTCAGATGACGTTACATGTGGATATATGGATCACAATCAGAATATTTGGCTATGTACTCAGGATTCCATAAGGTTATATAATATAAAGAATGCTTGTAAATACAGTTTGCTTAACGTGATGGATGCCAATATCCAAATGGTGGAGCAGGTGGACAGTTGTCATTTTTTCATTGCTGCTGAACGGGGAATACGCTATGTTGAACTGGAGAATGACGAATTAAAAGTGATTCCTATAGAGGCTTTATATGATATTACTTCGCAAGTAAACGAACTATATTATCATTCGGAGTCTCAAAAACTGTTTGTTGGAACTTTCGGAGAAGGGGTTTTTGCTTTTGATATGTGTACCCGCCGGATAACCCACTCGTCTATGGATTTGAGTGATGTAAATATCACAGGGATTTGCCCGTTGAATGAGGCGGAACTGTTAGTTGGCACGGAAGGAATGGGATTACATAAATTGGATGTTAATACATGTGTTACGCAACCCTATCTTATCGCAGATTATGAAAGTAATAATGGCATGAATGGAAATAATATCAATGATATTTATGTTGATGAGGAAAAACGCATTTGGCTGGCAAATTATTTTGAGGGAATTACAATTGTGGACAACCGGTATAAGAACTATGATTGGATAAAGCATTCTATTGGAAACCACCAATCTTTGGTGAATGATCAGGTACATGCTGTTATTGAGGATAGTGAGGGTGATTTATGGTTTGGAACCAGTAACGGGATAAGCCTTTATAACAGGCAGACACAAAGGTGGCATTCTTTCTTAAGTTCTGTTGATCATCATTTGAAAGATAAAAATCATGTTTTTGTTACTTTGTGTGAGGTCTCTCCTGGAGTGATATGGGCAGGGGGATATACTTCGGGTATATATAAAATCAACAAACGGACACTATCTGTAGAATATTTTTCTCCTTTTTTGCTTACTCCTATGAATATGCAACCAGATAAATACATCCGTGGTATGATAAAAGACTCAAACGGACATATATGGTCAGGCGGTTTTTATAACTTGAAATGCTTTGATATCAAAGACAATAGCGTCCGTTTATATCCAGGAGTAAACTCTATAACTGCTATTGCGGAGAAGGATAGTAACTTTATGTGGATTGGTACTGCTACAGGGCTTTATTTGCTGGATCGGAATACAGGGAGTTACCAGTATGTTGTTTTACCTGTCGAAGTTAATTATGTCAATGCATTGTATCAATCGGATGGTGGGCTGCTGTATGTGGGAACGAATGGATCGGGAGTGTTGGTTTATGATTCTCACAGTAAGACTTTCGAGCATTATTATACAGACAATTGTGCATTGGTATCCAATAATATATATGCTATTTTGCCTGAAATAGACGGAAGTATTATTATGAGTACGGAAGATGGAATCACTAGTTTTCAGATAGAGGATAAGACATTTCATAACCGAACCAGCGAACAGGGGCTTCTGTCAGCCTGTTTTAATCCATCGTCTGGAACATTGTGTAAGAATGGAGGTTTTGTTTTAGGCAGTACGGATGGCGCGATTGAATTTCCGGAGAAATTGAAATTTCCTACTTATGTTTACAATAAAATGATATTAAGCGATTTTCAGATATCTTATCAGCCGGTTTATCCTGGGGATGAAGGCTCTCCATTGGAGAAAGATATAAATGAGACGAAAGTGTTAAAGCTGGATTATGATCAGAATACTTTTTCTTTGATATTATCTTCTATAAATTATGATTTTCCCTCTAATGTGCTGTTCTCGTGGAAACTGGATGGATTCTATAATGAATGGAGTAGGCCGGGGAATGCCAATCTCATACGTTATACTAATTTGAACCCTGGTAAATATACATTGCACATTCGTGCTGTTTCCAAGGAGGAACAGCAATTGGTTTTTGAAGAGCGGGAACTGAAGATTATAATAGCTCGCCCTTTTTGGTTGAGTTTTTGGGCTATATTGGGTTATGTGATTTTTGTGTTATCTGTTTTCATTGTTATTTATCGTATCTTGAATTTAAAGAAACAGAAAAAAATATCGGACGAGAAAACTCGCTTCTTTATCAATACGGCTCATGATATCCGCACCCCGCTTACATTGATAAAGGCTCCTTTGGAGGAGTTGTTCGAAAAAGAGACGTTCAGTGATCGTGGCAAGAAAAGGATGAGGGTGGCTTTGAGGAATGTGGATGTGCTTTTACGACTCACTACCAATTTGATCAATTTTGAACGGACAGATGTCTATTCTTCTGAGTTATTTGTTGCCCAATATGATTTGAGTGCCTATTTGCAAGATATATGTGACATATTTCGTTCGTATGCTGCTTTCAAGCATTTGGATTTCACTTGCGACTGTAATGTGGAGGAGGGGTTGAAAGTATGGTTTGATAAAGAAAAAATGGATTCCATTTTAAAAAATTTGTTATCGAATGCAATGAAATATACACCTGAATATGGTGCAGTAGGTGTTTCGGTGCAGGAAACTAAAGATACATGGAAATTGGAAGTGAAGGATACTGGTATTGGAATTGCATCGAAGGAACATAATAAATTATTTAAGATGCACTTTAGAGGAGTGAATGCCATAAATTCGAAAATTACGGGAAGTGGAATTGGACTTATGTTAGCACGAAAGCTGATACGTCTTCATGGAGGTAAGATAGAAGTCAAAAGTGTGGAATTGCAGGGAACAACGGTAAGAATTGTTTTCCCGAAAAGCAAGGAGCAATTTCATAAGTTCACAGAAGTTGCACCTAATATGGAAATAAAAGACGTGCAGATAGAAGCAGCTGGCCTTCTCCAGACTGAGAAGAATCCTGAAACAGCGGCTAACAATGCTTTACCACGTATTCTTATTGTCGAGGATAATGATGAATTACGAACTTATCTAATAGATTCTCTTTCAGATATATATCATATACGTGCATGTTGTGATGGGAAAGAGGCACAGGCTGTTGTAAAAGAATATTGGCCGAATCTTGTTGTATCGGACATAATGATGCCTGAAATGAGGGGGGATGAATTATGTATGACAATAAAGAGTGATATGGAAACTTCTCATATTCCGGTTTTGTTACTTACGGCTTTAGGGGATGAACAGAATATTTTGGAAGCATTACAGGTAGGTGCGGATGATTATATTACGAAACCTTTTAATTTGAAGATACTGAGAGCAAGAATTGCCAATCTTCTAGCAAATAGAGTATTGCTGCGTGAGAAATTTGCTTCTTTGGGTATGGATGCGGAAATATCAAAAGAGTCGGCGGAGGCAAATAGGTTGAATGTGCTCGATTTGAAGTTTATATCGGGGGTGCGTAAGAATGTGGAGGATAATCTTGACAATCCTGACTTTACAGTAGATTCACTTTGCTCGTTGCAGAATATGAGTCGCTCCAGTTTTTATAATAAACTAAAAGCATTGACCGGACAAGCTCCGGCAGATTATATCCGGCTGATACGTTTGAACCGTGCGGCCGAATTATTGAAAGAGGGTGGAAAGTCTATATCTGAAGTGGCAGAAATGACAGGTTTTTGTGATGGCAAATATTTCCGTGAAGTATTCAAGAAGCATTTTAAGGTAAGTCCAAGTAAATATGGAAAGGAAGAACCTCTGAGGGTGGATACTGAATAGTCTCTAAGGAGATAAATCTGCAATATCCTGCTTTGTATAAAATACATAAATGCTTAATTGGTTACTATAAGATTGTTATTGAGGAAAATTTAAACAGGCTCTATATATTATGTGGTACAGATTTATGAACTTCATAGAGGAAACAAAAGAGAAAACAATTGAAGCAAAATAAATGTTAAATAAGAAGTCGTGAAGCAGTATTTGAACCAATTTTTCATTTAATTATTAAAACAATAAAAAGAATTAGGTTTGTTTCTTGTAAATCAATTCTTTTATTTAATTTTGCCAACCCTAATAATTATAGAAGAAGAAAATGAAAAAAATGAAATTGGCAGTAGTATTTACTGCATTTGTATCTGTGTTTGGTCTTAGTTCTTGTTTGGATAGTGGGGAGAGTGGTCCGCAGACGGCTAACTTGATGGTGACAGTGGGTAATCATATGGGAATTCCGGTTTTTTATCCAGACTGCATGCCCGGATATACTTTAGATCCTTCAGCAGTGGATTTAAGTCAATACGGCATTTCAAGTTCAGCTCGTCGTGCCCTGATTACTTATACATTAGTAGAAGGACAGCCTGAGGATGCTAAGAATTTGAAGATTAATCTGGTAGCCGGTGGGTGTGTGGAGATAAAGCCAATGCATATAAGTGAAAATCCGGATACGTTTGATACTAAGGGATATATATCTGCAATCAAAAAGTTTGAGTATGTGCAACCTTTTTATCCTTATTACCCTGTATACCCTAAAATTTATGCAGAGAATGGATTTTTGACTATTGGATTCTCTTATGCGGCGGATAAAGTCGGAAGCTTTGGATTAATGCCCGACAGAGTAAGTAACGATACTTTGTATTTGGATCTTAGAGCTAAAACTGAAGGTAGTTCAAGAGAAGGCATTCATTGGATGACTTATGCTTTGGATGGTCAAGCATACAATGAAGTACAGCCTGTTAAAGATGACTCTATCCGTATTACAGTACAGGCTAAATCATCTTTGGAGCCAGCTGTTGAAGAAAAAACTATTTCGGTAACAACTGCTTATAAGAAATATTAATAGTTTTTCTTGTATATAAGGATAGTAAAGAAGAAACGCTGTTCTGACGTGAATGAAGTCGGGATGGCGTTTCTTCTTTTTGAGCTTGAATGTAGTTTAGCCGGTAAATTATAAATGGACGTTACAAGAAAAAAATGATTAGTAGGAACAATTTCCATTCTTTTTTATACCTTTGCATCTCATTGAAGTTGAATCGAGGTAAATAGATTGGGCATTGAACTACAAAGAATTATTTAGTCGAGTAATAGTGTTGATTTCATATCCTGCAAAAGCATGGGAGGAAATCAGTAGGGAAGAGGATAGGCGTAAAGTGTTGGGTGCATTTGTTTATCCTATGATAGGTTTGTGCGGTTTGTCCGTTTTTATAGGTACGTTTATAGGGAATACGGCGGGGAGCGCTGCTTTCCAAATAGCGATGACACGTTGTTGCGCTATATTCGTATCCCTGTTCGGAGGATATTTTTTGGCGGCATACGCTATAGACCAATTGAGCAAAAAACTGTTGAGGCGTGAAGGCCAATACGAACTAAACCAGCAGTTTGTGGGTTATTCTATGGTAGTGACTTTTGTGCTTGATATTATCAGCGGATTGTTTTCAATTTCTCTTCTTCACTGGATATTACAGTTTTATACAGTATTTGTGGTGCTTGAGGGGGCACGCAGGCTGATAAAAGTAGAGCGGGAAAAGCTGACACCATATACATTGATTGCTTCGGTAATCATTATTGTTTGTCCGGCATTGATTGCCGCAGTATTTAATAAATTATCTGTTATTTTGAATTAATGAAACCGACTCCTGTTAATATAAAGAATAAGCGTGCATCGTTCGATTATGAATTTATTGATACGTACACGGCAGGTATTGTGCTTACGGGAACCGAGATAAAATCCATCCGTTTAGGCAAAGCCAGTCTGGTAGATACCTATTGCTATTTTGTGCAAGGCGAGTTGTGGGTGAAGAATATGCACATAGCCGAATATTTCTACGGCTCATACAATAACCATTCTGCCCGTCGCGAACGTAAATTGTTGCTGAACAAGAAAGAACTGCGCAAATTGGAAGGAGCCGGAAAGAATCCCGGTTTTACGATTGTTCCTGTCCGTCTGTTTATTAATGAGAAAGGACTGGCGAAACTGGTAATCGCATTAGCTAAAGGTAAGAAACAATATGATAAGCGCGAGTCATTGAAAGAGAAGGACGACCGTCGCGAAATGGACCGTATGTTTAAAAGGTAAGTGAAACCCGTGCTATTCGTACCTAAAAAATAGACTTATGGCTACATTAAAACAACTAATTGACGAGAGAGTTCTCATTCTTGATGGTGCAATGGGGACTATGATACAGAGGTATAATTTGTCTGAACAGGATTTCAGGGGGGAGCGTTTTGCTGAGATACCCGGACAGATGAAGGGCAATAATGATTTGCTTTGTCTTACCCGCCCTGATGTGATAAAGGATATCCACCATAAATATCTGGAAGCAGGGGCTGATATCATTGAAACAAATACGTTCAATGCCCAACGGGTTTCGATGGCAGATTATCACATGCAGGATTTGTGTCGTGAGATTAATCTGGCCGCTGCCGGACTTGCTCGCGAACTGGCCGATGAATATACCGCGAAGACCCCTCACAAACCTAGATTTGTAGCAGGTTCGGTAGGTCCCACCAACAAGACTTGTTCCATGAGTCCGGATGTCAATAATCCGGCCTTGCGTGCTTTGACCTACGATGAACTGGCCGCTGCCTATCAGGAACAGATGGAAGCCTTGCTGGAAGGAGGAGTGGACGCACTTCTGATAGAAACCATTTTCGATTCCCTGAATGCCAAAGCGGCCGTTTATGCTGCGGAAACGGCAATGAAGAAGACAGGGCGTGAGGTTCCTCTTATGCTTTCTGTTACTGTTTCGGATATTGCCGGACGTACGCTTTCGGGGCAGACATTGGATGCTTTTCTGGCATCCGTACAGCATGCGCCTGTTTTTTCTATCGGCTTGAACTGCTCGTTCGGAGCGAAACAATTGAAACCTTTTCTGGAAGGGCTGGCCGCACGCGCACCTTATTATATAAGTGCCTATCCCAATGCCGGACTTCCCAACAGTTTGGGACAGTATGACCAGACTCCGGAAGAAATGGTTTCGGAGGTGAAAGAATATATAGATGAAGGGCTGGTAAACATTATTGGCGGTTGTTGTGGAACTACGGAGGAATATATTGCCAAATATCAGGAATTGATCGTTTCCGGTTCCGCCTGGGTGTCTCCTCATATCCCTGTTGCCAAGCCCGAACGAATGTGGCTCAGTGGACTGGAACTTTTGGAACAGACTCCCGAAATCAATTTCATCAATGTAGGTGAACGCTGCAATGTGGCAGGTTCCCGTAAATTTCTCCGTTTAATCAATGAAAAGAAATATGAGGAAGCGCTAAGTATCGCCCGCAAGCAGGTGGAAGACGGTGCTTTGGTCATTGATGTGAATATGGACGACGGTTTGCTGGATGCCCGGGAGGAGATGGCTACTTTCCTGAATCTGGTCATGTCCGAACCCGACATAGCCCGTGTACCTGTCATGATCGACTCTTCCAAGTGGGAAGTCATTGAGGCCGGACTGAAATGCCTGCAAGGAAAGTCCATTGTCAATTCTATTTCTTTGAAGGAAGGAGAGGAGATATTTATAGAACATGCCCGTCTGATAAAAAAACTGGGAGCTGCCGCTGTGGTGATGGCTTTCGATGAGAAAGGACAGGCGGATACTTTTGAACGTAAGATTGAAGTCTGTGCCCGTGCTTATCAAATATTGACAGAGCAGGTGGATTTTAATCCTCATGATATCATTTTCGATCCTAATGTACTGGCTGTGGCTACCGGTATTGAGGAACATGATAATTATGCGGTGGATTTTATCAAGGCTACCGGATGGATCAAGAAGAATTTGCCCGGTGCACACGTCAGCGGTGGCGTGAGCAACCTGTCGTTCTCCTTCCGTGGAAATAACTATATCCGTGAAGCGATGCATGCCGTGTTTCTTTATCACGCTATCCGTCAAGGTATGGATATGGGTATTGTAAATCCTGCTGCTTCGGTGCTCTATACGGATATTCCTGCTGATGTGCTGGAACGGATAGAGGATGTGGTCTTGAACCGTAGGGCCGATGCTGCCGAACGTTTGATAGAAACTGCTGAGGCCTTGAAAAATACGTCAACCGGAACAGAAGCGGTGAAACAGGATGTGTGGCGTGAGGAACCGATGGCAGAGAAACGCCTTCAGTATGCTTTGATAAAAGGTATTGGTGATTATTTGGAAGAGGATTTGGCGGAAGCGGTTAAACTGTATCCTAAAGCGGTGGATATTATTGAGGGTCCGTTAATGGAAGGTATGAATAAAGTCGGAGAATTGTTTGGAGCAGGGAAAATGTTCTTGCCGCAAGTTGTGAAGACGGCTCGTACCATGAAAAAGGCTGTAGCTATTTTGCAACCGCTTATTGAGGCCGACAAACAGGAAAGTGCCCGCAGTGCGGGAAAAGTATTGATGGCTACCGTAAAAGGGGATGTGCATGATATTGGGAAGAATATCGTATCAGTGGTCATGGCTTGTAATAACTATGAGATTATAGACCTTGGCGTGATGGTTCCTGCCGAAACGATTGTCCGGAAGGCTATAGAGGAAAAGGTGGATATAATAGGATTAAGCGGGCTGATTACTCCGTCATTGGAAGAAATGGTGCATGTGGCTGTAGAGCTAAAACGTGCGGGACTGGACATTCCCATTATGATTGGAGGGGCCACTACTTCCAAACTGCATACTGCCTTGAAAATAGCACCTGTTTATGGAGGTCCGGTCATTCACATGAAAGATGCTTCACAGAACGCCTTGGCAGCCGCCCGTTTGCTGAATCCGGAATCTTCTGCTGAGTTCGTGGAGAGGCTGAACAAGGAATATGAGGAACTTCGTCAGAAAAACAGTGCCAAGCAGATAAAAACGGTATCTTTGGAAGAAGCTCAAAAAAATAAATTGAACCTTTGGTAGCCAACAAAGGTCTTTAAAAGTAATGTTTTGTAGTTTAGCCATCTTGGTTTGGATATTTCCATCGTTTGGCCGTTAAACCTTATTTGTGCACGGAATACCTAAAGATATAAAAAAGCCAACTAATTTGCAATATTTTAAGTATGAATTAGTTGGCTAATTTTATGTTTTGATAACGCCCCTTTGATATCTACTTTTTGCTAATAATGAATTTCTTCATTCCTTCAGTAAAATAAGTCTCATATTTATCCCCTTCGCCTGAGCAGATAAAATAAGCGTCCAATTCCGGATGTGCTTCACAAAATGCTTTGGCTGAGTCCAGTCCCATCACCATGAAAGCAGTGGCGTATGCATCGGCGCTGGCGCAATCTTTTGCAATGACAGTGGATGACAGGATGCTGTGTTGTACAGGATATCCGGTGCGCGGGTCTATGGTATGTGCATATTTCTTTCCGCCTTTGTAATAGAAATTGCGATAATTCCCTGATGTCGCCATGCCCACATCGCTAATGGCAAGTACGGTCTGTAACTCCTGATTTATAGATAAGGAGTCGTCTATCGGTTTGTTTATGCCGATACGCCAGGCGTTCATCTTGGAGTTCTTGCCTCTTACCACTACTTCACCACCTATGTCTACCATGTAGTTTTTTATTCCTTTACGTTCCAATAGCTTTGCTACTGCATCTACTCCGAATCCTTTGGCAATGGCACTACAGTCCAGCATCATGCGCGGATCTTTTTTAATTATCCGGTTGTCCTGCAAACCGATTTTTTGATATCCTGTCATTTGGCGCAAACTGTCCACTACCAGTGAATCCACTCCTGCCGATTTCTTGAATCCGAATCCCCAGGCATTGACCAAAGGTGCGACGGTGATATCGAAGGCTCCATGGGTTTCATCGGATATTTTTTTTGCCAGATGGAATACATGTACGAAAAAACTGTCCGGTTCCGTTTCCTCATTACGGTTTACGTGAGTGATTACGGAATTCGGATTGAAAGGAGAGAGGGAGTTGTCCACTTTCTTCAGCTCATTTTCTATTTCTTCTTTCAGGTTGTCTTCGGACTGGTAGGTGATTTTGTACACAGTACCGAATACAAAGCCTTCATCCGTACGGAAAGGTGCCTGTTTTTTTAGAATAATAATTGTTCCTATTATCAGTATTGCCAGAAAAGGCAATTGCCATACTCGTTTTTTTTTGTCCATACCTGTATTTTAATTAAGAAAGAAACAAATGTTCTGTTAAGATTTTAACCCCAATGATAATCAGGACCAACCCTCCCCATAATTCCATGCGCAGATTGAAACGCTTGCCACAAAATACGCCGATCAGGCTTCCTAAAGTTGAGATGACAAAAGAGGTGAAACCGATGATGACAATGGGAGAGAGAATGGAAGTGAAAGAGTTCATCCCTACAAAAGCGAATGATATGCCGATGGCCAGCGCATCGATGCTGGTTGCTATGGCCAGTGTGACAACCACTTTTAGTCTGGTGGGGTCGAAACAACATTTGTCCTCATTGCTGAAGCTCTCTTTAATCATGCGTCCTCCCAGGAATGCCAGCAAGCCGAAAGCGATCCAATGGTCATAATTTTCTATCAGGTGACTGAAACGGCTGGCGGCAAACCAACCGATAAGGGGCATGACGGCCTGGAAAAGACCGAAAAAGAATGCCATGACAAAAAAAGTGCGCCAGCAGATGCGACGCATGATAATTCCGCTTGTTATGGAGACAGTGAAACAGTCCATGGCAAGGCTGATGGCAAGAAGCCATATTTCTAACGTAGTCATTAGCTAAAATGGTAATTTGTATATTAAACTGTATGTTACTCCTAAGTTAGTCGAGTTGTTCTTTCCGAAACCGGGAATGTACCAAGGCTCGGTGTGTTCCGTCTTTTTCATGTTCATGCGTATGCGGTAACGCAGTGACCAGCCCATGTAGAAATTCTTGTATACATTCACCTTTATTCCTGCCAGCAGTTCGGCCCAGGTTACTGTAGTTTTAACCCCGTCATAACTAAAGGGGATTTCCGGGAATCCCCATGCAGGGTCTTTCATGGCCGGAGCGCTTACATCGTATGAAAAAGAGGTGAATCCATAGCGTATGCCTCCATACAGGAATCCGGGCAGATAAGGTTTTCTGAAAAAGAAATTATAGTTCATGCCTACACGGAAATAGGGGGCTGATGCTTTATAGTGTATATTGGTACCATCGTCTGTAGTGTCGGTGGTTCCGTATCCTATTTCGGCTACGGGGACATAACGGTTTTTCAAATTGACTTCCACGCTGATTTCCGTACTGGTGATATCACCTCCGAAAACCTTGCTTCCCAGGCCAAATATATCCACACCGATAGTGGTTCCTTGATAAAAAGGTACTTTTTCTTCCTCTGTTGTTGCTTTTTTCTCTTGTGCCGCCAGCGTGGGGCTGTACAGCAGCATACTACTCAGTAGCGTTAACAACGTAATATATGTTGAAATTCTTTTTTTCTTCATTATTAATGTCCGGATTTACAATCTCGATAGATTTCAAGTTATAGGTGGTGTATTGGATGTCTTCCACTTTATAAAACATCATGGTGCCGCATTCTATATTCTGCAAGTAGGGGATGTTCTGGTGGGTGACTATGATGGTGTCACGCATCTTTTCCGTATAATGCAATACGTAGGTGGTCTTTGAGGTGTAACTCAAAGGCAGGCTCATGCTGCTTTCCGCTTTATTGAATATCGTGTCATTCATCAATGAGTCCTTTACTATGGTTTCCTTGATTGTCCCATCTTCCAGCGTGTCGCGCACAATCACATCGGTGGTGATGAATCCGGTGACATCGAAAGCCGGGGTGAATTTCACGGCCTGATGTGTCGCTTCGTCCAGAAAGTCGAAATGGGCAAAGGAGTTGGTGGTCAGCGGGCAGTCGCTTTCCCCGCAACTTTGCGTCAAGGCACTTACGGCAGTCAGGAACAGGATAATGGCTGGTAGTTTCTTCATCTTAAAACTCTTTCTCTATTTTATAATTATTACGTTCGGGAGCATTCCGGGCTATCAGTTCTCCTATGAATCCTGCCAGAAACAGTTGGGTTCCCAGAATCATCAAGGTTAGGGCCAGATAGAAGTAAGGAGAGTCCGTAATCAATATATAAGGTAAACCATGTGACAAGGCATATAGCTTGCTTGCTCCGATGATAATGACGGAAATGAAGCCAAGAATAAACATCAATGATCCCATAAATCCAAAGAAGTGCATCGGTTTGATACCGAATTTGGATAAAAACCACAGAGTGATGAGGTCCAGATAACCATTGAAGAAACGGTTTAATCCGCCGAATTTTGTTTTACCGAATTTCCGTGCCTGATGGTGTACTACTTTCTCGGCTATCTTGGGAAAACCTGCATTCTTTGCCAGATAGGGGATGTAGCGGTGCATCTCGCCATATACTTCGATGTTTTTTACCACATCGCGTCGGTAAGCTTTTAGTCCGCAGTTGAAGTCATGCAGATTCTTGATGCCTGAGACGGCACGTGCTGTGGCGTTGAATAATTTGGTCGGAATGGTTTTTGACAACGGATCATAGCGTTTCTGTTTGTATCCCGAAACCAGGTCGTAGCCATCTTCTGTAATCATTCTGTATAATTCCGGTATTTCGTCCGGGCTGTCCTGCAAGTCGGCGTCCATGGTAATCACCACATCACCTTGCGCCTTTTCAAAGCCACAATAAAGGGCGGGGGACTTGCCGTAGTTCCGGCGGAATTTAATACCTTTTACCTTGTCTGATTCCGAGCGCAGTTTCTCAATCACTTGCCAGGAGTGGTCGGTGCTGCCGTCATTGACGAAAATTACTTCATAACTGAAACGGTTGGCGTCCATTACACGTTGAATCCATGCAAACAATTCCGGCAAAGATTCTTCTTCGTTATATAAAGGAATAACTACAGATATATCCATCTTTTATTGATTTTTCTTTTTACGCATCACAATCAATGCGGTGGGGATAGCCATTAGCATCCCGTAAAACATATTTTGTGATATCAGTTGAAATGTCATTTCCAGCGGGGTTAGTCCCGACAGTAAATCTATCGCTTCTTCGAATTGGTTCAGTGAGGTGGTCAGCTCGGCTCCGGCAGTTTCTTTGAACTGATTTAAGATGGAACGGTATGCGTCGAATACGAATCCACCGTCTATATAGCGGAAGTAGATGTAGTGAACTACCGCAACAAACAGAGAGGCGAACATATACATAAAGGTTGTGAACAGAAATCCGCGTGAGAAACTGATGCTTCCGTCACAATGCCGTTCTCTGAACTTTTTGGCAAATATGTATCCTAAAAAGGGTACTCCTATAGTTAGGACTATAAAAAGTAATTGTAGGAAAGGTATTCTCAATCCTAGCGGGAAGAGCATGAATTTGAAGGCCCATAAAAGACCCATGCCCGTACCATAGCGCATGGCGCATTCCTGCAAAGTCGGTTTATAATTCGTCATTCTTTATTAATAAGTGCACAAAAGTACTTCTTTTACGGGAATCCACCCTATAATTAGGGGTGAAAAATGTATTTTTTCTACTAAAATCAAAAAAAAGTATCCGAAAGTATTGTAGTTTTGAAAATAATGTCTACCTTTGCACTCGCAAAACAGAAATGGGTAAGTCCTATACGGCCAGCTCCTGATGAATCCTCCAGGGCTTGATCGCAGCAAAGGTAGTTGGTTGTAGCGGCGCGATATAGTAAGCTTACCCACCCTCGCCTCTTTAGCTCAGTTGGCCAGAGCACGTGATTTGTAATCTCGGGGTCGTTGG
>BLLV01000060.1 GCA_011959205.1 Bacteroidaceae bacterium | reverse complement strand
GCTGAAAAACAGCCGATAAAATTGTCGTGGCGGAAAATAGAATGATTACCGATAGCATTCCTATCCGATTGAGACTTTTCGTTTATTTATCCCTGTCCGAAAACTTCTGTATAATTACAGCAATACCAATTCCCAAAACAACCATAAGAATACAACCAATAACAGCCTTCCAAATCAATCCGGAATGCAAAATCTCTGCATTAGCTACTATCATGCACACGAAAAAAGAAGATAGAGCAACTACAATGGTAATCAAAATGTAGAATGCCGTATCTGGGATGGGGATGGCATTGCTGGCTTTCTTTATTCTTCGCTCGGCTTCCTTACATTTGCTCTCAATCTGGCTGAGAAAATTGTATAGAAGGGTCGCACCGAATTCTACTGCTAACTTCTGTATTTCTTCAGAAATAATAGGTTTGCACTCATGTATAGAGTCGGATAGATTTTCAACTTCTGTTCTCAGCTTATATACGTTGTCATTCAGGCTGACAAGTTCCTTTGCGTTGATATCGAGTAACCGCTTTTCTTCCTCCAGATATTCATTCTTGGGAGTGGCTTTTATGGCTTCTGCTTCACTCATTTCCGCGGAAAAATCGAATTTCTTTTTCATGTTCGGTTTCATGGGCTTATCGTTTTAATCCTGTTTTCAGTTTCTTTCCTAACGAACGACTGGCGGCATGAGCGCACCTGCGTGCCCATTGCAAATCGTCTTCGTCCTGGTCTCTCCACGGAAGGTCGCTTTGTGAGCCTCCGCCACCTCCACCGATTGTTGCATTGGGAGTATCTATCAGTCCGACAAATATAGCTACTGCCATATCGGTAAGTTTCTGACAGTTGGCAATAAACCTGTAATCAAATTCGTCATTAAAACAGTCTAGTATTTTTTCCGGAATATATAATTTATGTTCCTTGCCTTCATAAGTAAAGACATAAGGAATGATATTCTGATGGTCTGGGCGATATTGGGTATAGTCAATAGGATCAACTTTATGTGTCGCTTCCTGTTGAACGGTTTTGGGAGCATTATTTCTAATGACGGTAGTTGGCTGATGATGCAGTTTTTCCCATGTCGCAGGAAGTTTCGAAATCATAAGATTTCTGCCGATTCCCAATTCTGAAGCCTTGTATTTGGTATTTCCATTCATGAGGGCATATCCACGGAGAATACCTTTCTTGTCCTCCCTTTCATGGACGGTATAACCTTTCCGTATAAGAGCATTCTTGTACTCATCCCATGACCATGATTGCATCGTTCTCAACACTTCCATACAGTTCTGGTTCACTTGTGGAATGTTGCAATTTCGGATTTGTGCCGCAGTCGTCCAGCCACGTTTCTTTGCCACTCGTTCGGCGGCACGTTGCGCCCGAAGATGAATGTTATGGTCGTTGTTGATATTACCATTTTCATCCAAACGGCAGACCGCAGCATGGAGGTGTGGAACTTCGCCTTTGGATTCTGTATGCAGTCAAACAGAGTATTTACTGTTAGCTAAATTGGTTGGACAGGAACGGACTTTTCCATCCTTGCCGGTAATCACCTGTTTATCGAACTCCTCGGCGAAATCTTGCCAAAGTTTTTGCCAATTTTCGATGTCATAGAATTGGGTATGTTTGGGCGATGGACTCAACTCGATTCTGATAACGGAGTTCTTTATCGGGCGATGCTGGGATAGGGTCAACTGCATGGAGTTCCATATCCCCATAGCATCCGGTTCTGAGGGCAACAGATTGTCCAATACCCGATAAATTTTCTCCGGATGCTTCTTATGTTGTGATTCGCCGGTAATGTAACGGAGGTCGTTGATGCCGTGCGATATGGCTTTGGCTTTTGCAATCATTCTTCTTCGGATTTAAGGTTGGACGGAATTTTGTTCTTCTCTTTTACAGCATTCAGGAACTGGCAGACACTTTCGGCTACATTGCCAAGTTCCTTGAGCCAGTTGACCATGAACGGAATCTGATTGAACATTGCCATGCGCTGCTTTGTGGACATTCCGTGTAGGGCGGAGGTATATTTTACGAGGTCTGCCCGACAATCGTCCAGATTCTGCAACAGGGCTGCTTCTTCTTTCGTAAGTCTCGCTTTGGGCTTGAAGTTATAGGCACACGACAATAGGTAATCACTTATGGTCATACCGTATTGGGTAGCCATTGATTTTATATACTCCTTCTGAGTAGGAGTGACTTTCGCTCCGATGAAGACGTTTCTGGTTTCTTTAGAGGAGTTCGATGTATTTTCAATATCTTCTTTCATTTGAGTCATTGTTATAATTGTGAATAGGTGCGAGCTTGCGAGTACCGCACCGGCGAGGGAACTGAGTAGGCAAGAGTGCCAGTGTACAACCGTAACGTAGTGAGGTTATACCTTGGCATATCTTGCAACAGATACCTGTTGATGCTTTCCGGCAAGCCATATTGGATGTACATACAGAATCGGCAGACGGATTTGAACCAGAAACTAAGATATTCATCTAAAAGAGGGGGGATAGAATGAATACCTTGTGTGCAACCCCTGACTACTTTGTTTTATTCTTATATATACGCCCCAACAATAAAGTAAAGTTGAACTCAGTAATGGTATTCGGGATTGACCATATATTCTTTCCCCTCTTTTATCACCATTCGCTTGTTACCGAGAAAGGTGGCTACCTTGACCGCCTTGTTGTGACCGAGCTTTACATTCTGCAATCTGTACCCCTCTTTCAAGCGTTCCAGATACTCATCGTAACTGCTGATGTTTCCATTCGCAAAAGCGGCATCCAATGCTGCGCGATGTACACTCTCTGAAATTTCCTTGTATGGATCAAACGGTTCTTTGGTCGGTCGTCCGATCTTCTTTTCTTTGTACAGATAAGGTTCTACCAGTTCGGGCAGAGCTTCTTCGTTTATACGGAAAGCGAAAGGTTCAAACTCACGGTCGCGGATATGCACAGCTTCGATTACGCTTATGGTCTTGTCCTCTTTATCCACCTCGATCTGCATAATGGTTTCCGCTTTATTGTTGAGTTCAGTGCCGATGTGACCACGAGCATGTTCGTCATTCTTGTTCTGATGCAGTACGGTATGGATGTGAATCTGTCTGTCGTCCGTCCACTGCATGAATTTGGAGATGATATCGGTAGATTCACCGGGAGAATTGATGTCATACAGGAAATCACGGATGCCATCTATGATGACCAATCCCAAATCCGGTATTGTGCCAATGGCCTGTTCGACTATCGCCAGACGTAGTTTAGGGGAAAACTTGCGCAGAGCCAGCATGAGTAGATTATCCGGCTTCTTGTCTTCCTGTAATTCAGCCAAACGTAGGATTCGTTTCAATATCTGCTGGCAATGATGTCGTCCTTGCTCCGTGTCGATGTACAGAATATTCCGCTTATTATCGGGGAAAGTAGACCGATAATGAAGAACGGTGCTGTTTCTCAATGCCGATGCGACAATGGCCGATACGTTAAAGGTTTTCTTGCTTTTGGCTTTTCCGATGGACGCACTGAAGTTTCCCAATGTGCCGATAACAGCATCGTCTACCATCAGCACCACTGGCGACTGCTCGTAGGTATTTGTCACGCTCACGATTGACTCCTCCACATAAACCGCCAATTCTTCACGTGAAGGAGTCGTATTGTCCGCCTTCTCCATCTTTACCAGTTTTTCGGGTTCGGTTTACGACGATGGGATGCGAGCATAGATTCATTCTCCTCCTCAAAATTTTGCGGTGCTGGATTTTTTCGGGAGGATTCCAGCCATCTATCCAGTTCATCACGATAGATGTAGAGATGTTTTCCTTGTTTTATAACCGGAATATCGTCCTTTTTGACCTTGTAATAAAAGGTTGACAACGGCATTTTAAGATAGGCACAAGCCTCCTGTACGGTCATGGGGACGTGCGTGTTCTCTTTGGTTTCGTACTGCTTGGAAAGTTTTTCCGTCAGCATATTTTCCATACTTGCGATTCTGTCGCATAGTTCGCCTACTACAGTCGGCAGGTCGTTGAATGTCAGTTGGTCTTTTTCCATATTATACTCTTTTAATCGTTTAATATGCTGCGAACCAACTCAATGAAACCTTGCAGAACAATACAGACTGGATTAATTATTTCGTCTGCATGCGTTTTTTTAGTCTGAGTTACTATTATCTGCTTCTAAATGGAAGCGATAATCGCCTTTATCGGGCACGTCAATAGGAATCTGACTTGGAACTTGATCCCGCAAATTAAGTTTGAGATATTCAAGAGTTGCATTTTCGAGTTCGTGAGGAAATGAAGACTTGATAAAAACAGCTCTTTTTGCCAATGATACTCCCAAGCGTTCACCTACATTCCATGCCAGATGGCGAAGTCCTGGTGACCTTAGCGGATTATCTATATTGGAGCGAATGGGCTTGTATAAATCGGATCTATCACAGGCCATATACTCAATATTGGAAATGAGGATTGCAATAGCTTCTTTAGACAGATAGGGTGCGGTTTTAATAGTTACATATTCACGAATAGCATTCATGACTTCTACTTGTTTTTCTGCTTCTTTCTTTTTGATGTTCTCTCGTATTGTATCATAATTATCTATAACTGAACTATTGGGCTGTTCAATCGTTTGAATTTCATCTGCACAATCTGTATTTATTTCGAAACAAGAGTCAGTAATAATAGGAGATTGCCGGTCAAAAGAAAAATTGATTGGATTCTTCGTCAACCATGTGTAGAAAAATCGTTGCAGTAGACCACACAATAGGATTGTAACCACAAGGCCGATTATAACTGGAGTCGTTATTGTTGTGGTATTGATTTTGTGATAAGTGAATAGGTAAGTGTCTACTGCCACATAGGCAATTACCAATAATGCAAGAATAAAGCTTAGTCTCTTGGTCCGAATTTGAGTATTATTTGTCATCTTCTGCAAGTATTTGAAATAGTTATATGGCAAAGTTATGTGCTATATTCCAGATATATATAATTAGTGATGACGAATCGCTCAATATTTGTAAAAAATAACGGTTAGAGTATGATTTCAGACTAAAAATCATACTCTAACCGCTTAAAATAGGGATAAGTGGCTGTCAGTCTTTCCATGTCAAGGTAATCTTCTTGCTGGCTTCACGTTTGTTGGCATCCACGACTTTGATATACCTTTGAGTGGTGGTGATACTCTTGTGCGCCATGATGCTCTGTATGGTGCGGATGTCCGTTCCGGCAGCTGCTTGTAGCGTTGCAAATGTTCTACGATAGGAATGGAAGGTTATATTTTTGGTGATTCCGGCAGAACGAATCCACTCTTTCATCGGAATTTGCGTCCAACTACGCATAAGTCCCTTGAATACCAAACCTTTCTTTTCTGAACTATAGCCTATCAATCCCAACGCTTCTTCACTAATAGGAATGATGTCTTCCGCTTTGTTTTTTTGTGTAATGATATGTACGCATTTCCCTCCGGCTGAGTAGTCTACAATATCTTCCCAGCATAGTGCGAGAATATCACTGATGCGTAAACTGGTCATACATGAAAACAGCGATGCTATTTTCAGAATGGGCTTTTTGCACGGTGTTTCAGCCAACTTGTACAGTTCATCTACAGACAGATACTCTTTAACAACGTCCTCCGTTTCAATCTTATCCAAAAAATCATTGACATTGGTCTTTATCATTCCATTGCGGTAGAGGATTTTCAAGAATCCCCTGAAAGTAGACCAGTATCCCGATGCGGAGTTTCGTGTTATGCGTCCGTTACGTCTCAGTTTCTTAGCCGTGAGCAGATATTCCCGAAACTTGTTGCAAAGGTCTATGTCAATCTCTTCAAAAGTACATTTACCATGTACGAAGTTGTTGAAATGCAGATAGACAAACTCCCATTTCTGGTCATGCTTACGGAGTTGTTTGCGATAATGCTCCAAGAAGTCTGCCTTGAGTTTGTACTTGTCAAAGAAGTCATACCGTTCATTGACAACTGACTCGAATCTGCGGCAACGGATGGCTTCGGCTTTCTCGGTCATTACCTCGTTGAAATTCTGTTCTCGTTTGTTTCTCGGATTGGCATAGACATAGATGCCAAGCGATTCATGACGGATAACTTTCATAGTCTCTTTGTCTCGATACCCAGGATAATAATCTAGATAGAAAGACATCATTCTACCTTTTAACGGACGTGTTCTCAACGTTACTGTTTTACATTCATGCATACTAATATATTTTTATGGTTATTATTAATTCGCTGGCAAAACTCTGTAATGTAATCATGCAGATTACCTACAGCAGAGATTAATTTTTGAATAATTAATGGATAGTGGCAAATTAGATTATTTGTGAACACCCATAACCCTGTCAAACTCTACTTTTAGGAATCGGACGAACCGTCCGTTCTTCTCGCGGTTGATCTGATGGAATTGCAGAATACCGTAAACTGAATCACGAGAGAGTTTGAA
>BLLV01000059.1 GCA_011959205.1 Bacteroidaceae bacterium | reverse complement strand
CCGTGCCGCACTACATGACCTGCCTGTACGGAATCCGTGCCGTCGCCAAGCGTTGTGGCATCACCAAGCATATCACGTGGCACCTTGCAAGACATAACAGTTTACCTTTTTCGCTAAAATTCAATAGCTTACAAAATATTTCAGCTTGATAGGTAATGATTTAGAAACCAGTGAAATTCTGTATTTCACTTCGTTTTGCTATAATTCAAAAGAACGCCTTTTTAGCGGTAAAGATAATATTATTTTTTGAGAAACACACCCTCGTAAAAGAAATTCCATAAATATTCAGCAATTACTACTGATAATATCACACAAAAAAATCGTAAGAACAAGGCAGAAATAATAGTCTAATACAAATTATTCCTAAGGGAGGGACATAAATTTGAATGTGCCTATACACAGACACATTCAAATTTATAGATTTATTCACACAGTTTTATCAAAATATTTACAATCCCTATTATGAAATGCAGGATATGTACCTTCAAGAATATCAACAATTATTTTATTCATCTTTGGATTCTCTATTGCTCCGGACACATAAGTAACCTCATTACCCTTTAGTTTATCTATCTTCATTTGAATAATTTGATCAGCATCGCACACTACGGCAAGATTAGGGTTATGTGTAACCATAATAATTTGACGTTTTTTCTTAGCAGTCTTAATGAAGTGTACTAAATACTTGAAAACACTTTCATTATCAAGGTTCTCTTCTGGCTGATCTATAATTAATGGTTTATCATCCATGTCAATGAAGAGATACAATAAAAGAAGTAAAGCCCCTCTCTCACCTGGTGATAGCGAAGATAGGGGTTTACTATTCATCTTTAATTGGAAGAAAGGAATCACATAATCCATTCCATATATAAAATCATATAGTTCTTGTTTGGTATGACCCTTTTTTAATTGAGACTCAACTATTCGCTCCATATTCTGACCATCACGCTTGTCAAATAGTAAATCATCATTAATAAGACAAGCGAAATCCACTATAGATTGAACACTAGATACATCAATACTATCAATGTTATCTTTTATTCTAGATAATCCTTGTTCTTTCCCATAATAAGAACCTGCAGCTTGCTGGCTGACATAATCAAACAATTTTTCTTCAAAATTCTTAATAGCAAAAGTTGAATCAAATTCTATAGGGTAGTCTTTTAATTCCTCATGATAGTCTTGAATGAATTTCACTATGGGAGCGAAAAGACTATTATAAGTATCAAGGACTTGACGCTTCTTTTGCATCAATTCATTGACATACTGTCTGCGGAGGTCTAACCTTGTAGAAAGTTCTCCTGCTAACTGATGTTCAATATAATCTATCCGTGCTTGAAGATTTTTTATTGTTCCATCCTTCTCTGAAGTGCCAATTATATCTTCTAACATTTTCTCCCAATCCAATTTCTCTTTTAGATACTTTTGATATTCTAGCTCTGGGGCACTTAACAGCTTCTTAGCATCTTCTAATTGTTGTAACGCATTTTTATACTGACAATTTAAACTTTCAGTATTAGCTTCGTCTAATTGTTCATCTAAGAAAGCCAAACGTTTTGATAATTCTTCAACTTTTGATTCTATTATTTCAGGATGATACAAAATGCTTATTACGGATTCTATATTCAAATTATTTCTCTCATATAGGCTTTGTAGTTCCAGTTTTACAGACTCTATTTGAGAATTGAGGCGGTCTAAACGTTCTTTACTAGCATTAATATCTTGTATTGCTTTATAATAATCTCTCGCTCTTCGTACAACTTATGCAATGAAACTGCAATTTGTTTGCAATTTTCCTGAATCTGCTCAATGTCTTCTTTTGCCTTTTTTGCATCAGGATTATCTTCTAACGAAGGTTTTGCCACTTCTTTTGGTTTTGCAGACTGTGCATTACTCAACTGCTCCTGTTTATATTTTAGCTCATTCGCAAGTTTACTCTTATATGCAGGAATAAGCATAGCTTCTTTTTCGATAATGTCAGCATTGATAGCTTTGATACGAGATTGTATTTCATGACATGAAGCACTATTCTCTCTTGTCAAATAATTTATTATACTATCTAAGTCATTAAAGCCGAACCTTTGCGCAGGGTCTAAATATTGAAATATTATCTTCTTTAGTTCACTTTCAAATTCGTGGTCGTCTTCTGTGGTACAAAGTGTTTCAAGAAAATTTTGAGGTATATACTTTACCCGTTCTGGTTGTGTCGCATCTGA
This sequence comes from Bacteroidaceae bacterium, assembly GCA_011959205.1. GTDB lineage: Bacteria > Bacteroidota > Bacteroidia > Bacteroidales > Bacteroidaceae > Phocaeicola. The sequence continues at coordinate 544 of BLLV01000059.1, read as the reverse complement.
AGACATATCCAATGTCTTGATAGCAGAATGTGAACCATCTATCCATTGAATTACTGCTTCCGTCTGTTTAGAACGATTATAAGGTTTTGTCATTCTGAACTTTGTAGGGGTAAGAAATGCCCAGTTCTGATTAGAGGTATCAGCACATAATGCAATAATATCAGTAAGCGCACTCTTACCACTTCCCTTATTACCGATAATTGCTACTAAACCAGGATTAAGTGGTATTTGCACATTATTAAACCAGATTTCTGACATCGTTGCGGTAGTCGGCATACGTTCGTCCAAAATCCCTTTGGGCGATGGTGTGCCGACGGACAAAACCGCTTTTACGGAAAAACTTATATGTGAGGATAAAAAAATCAGGAGATTTATTTCTAAATCTCCCGTTTAATTTCTATTTTTGCATACGAAGAGTTCTTTGAAGGTTACGCAACGCGCAGAAGGATAATGCAGTAGATAACTAACTAATTCGTAACCTATTACTATCATGAGCAATTAACCTACGCTCATTTCCAATAAATTACACTCTTTTCGTAACTTC
>BLLV01000058.1 GCA_011959205.1 Bacteroidaceae bacterium | reverse complement strand
TGAAAGTCGGGGCTTTGTGCTTAAAAAAAGAAGGTGCGCATTTTGACACACCTTCGTCTTTTTTGATTTTAACAGAATAGTAATTTGTACGAATGTGTTGAATTTATTGGAGAATGCTTCTTCCAATTATCCACAAGCTTTATTCTATGAAATGTATTTGGCCGAAGAATTTATTTGAATATCTTATAAAAACTATCTTAAAGTCATGGTTGCAAATATCATCAGATTGTTCTATGGTCTCATTGGCAATCTGTATCCCAAAAGCCTTGAGAAAGAAGTAAAAACTGAATAAACTTTCATTTTAATATTGTTTGTGTGATATGGTTTTAAAAATGTTCGTTTTTATCTGATAAATTGTTATGAATTAATAGCTGAAGTTCCGGAATTTGCTATATATTTGCAATCGTTAACAACTATCAAACGAAAATATCATGATGAACAAAATGTGCATGGCAGCTATCTTGGCTGCTTCTTTGTGTGCAGGGACTACTTTCGCCCAACCTGCAGCCGTAAAAAAAATCATTGAAACGGGCCAGACAGACAACCGGGTGATGCATCAGTTGGATATTCTCACGAATCGTTTCGGGGGAAGAGTTATAGGTTCGGACGCGTATGAGAACGCAGCCGAATGGATGATGCGTGAATATAAACGGTGGGGGATTGAGGCACACTTGGAGGAAGCTGGAGAATTGCCAGTAGGTTTTAACCGCGGGCCATGGTTCGGTCGGTTGATTGGAGGTGATCAGGCAATGGATCTGCATTTTGTAACTCCATCCTACACTTCGGGTACTAAAGGTCTGCAACGCGGGCATGTCTTGATAGAGCCCCGTACTCAGGAGGAACTGGATCGCATGAAACATCAGTTGAAAGGTGCTTGGGTGCTGGTGTCCGGTGAGAATACAGGCTGGCCTATGGACCGTTCTGCCAAAGGTGATTCTTTGAGGGCGGCGATTAAAGCTGAAAATATAGAGATTGAAAAGCAGAATGCCGCCTTGATGGAAGAGAATTGGAGCAAAGGAACCAAACATGCCATGAAACCTTTGCGTGAAATGCCGGGACTATTCTATAAAGAAATGTGTGAGGCAGGAGCATTGGGCTTTATTCAGTCGGCAGCTGTACCTTTACGTGCTTTGTATGACCGTGCTTTGTTGAATGATCCGAACACCACATTTGATAATTTGCCCGAAGTCTGTGATATCAAATTGGATGAGCATCAATATAAAATTATCAAACAGATGGTGAAAGAACGCCGGAATTTTTGGCTGGAATTTGATATTCGTAATCATTTTAAGCTGGGGCCTGTGAAATATCATAATGTCGTGGCATCTATTAAAGGTACTAAATATCCGGATGAATATGTAATTATAAGCGGACATCTTGACGCTTATGATGTAGCAACCGGTGGTATAGATTGTGGTACAGGTATCGGTCCTATGATGGAGGCTGCCCGTATGATTGCACTTTCCGGAGCGAAGCCTAAACGTACCATACTGTTTGTTGCTTTTGCAGGAGAGGAATTCGGACTATTGGGTGCAAAAGCATACGTCAAGACTCATGCCAAGGAATTGGGAAAGATTGCTAATCTGTTCAACCGGGACGGAGGGCCGACTCCTCCGGTGGGAATTTCTGTTCCCCAGGCTATGTATGATGATTTTGTGGAAGTATGTAAACCTGTGAAAGAAATCCGTGCGGATTATCCATTTGAGGTAAAGGTGGCGAAGCCCTTTAAACGTCCTACCCAAAGCGGTGGTACGGATGCTAGTGTCTTTGCAGTGGAAGGGGTGCCTACTTTTGGCTTCAATACACAAGACATAAAAGGATATAACTTCTCTTATGGGGAAATATGGCATACGGAGCGTGACCTTTATACGAAAAACATACCCGAATACCAGGAACATGCAGCTACAGTAACAGCGGTGGTTGCCTTGGGAATTGCTAATTTAAGTAAACAGTTATCTCGTGAGGGAATGCACAAAAAGTAGCAAAATTGTTCTTTTTTTCTTCTTTTAGTGGAATAATGTCGTTTTGATGTGTAAAAAATGTTAGCTTGAGTTCAATCTACTAAGATTATCTATACCTTTGCTGTGCATATAAAGCAAAGTGTAGGTAAACAAAAACCTTGCAAGATTGTTGATATGGCAAGGGTAAATTATAAAATAAAAGTAAATTGAAGCTTATGTCACAGATTATCGGACATATTTCACAAGTTATCGGACCGGTAGTCGATGTGTACTTTGAGGGCAAAGACATCGACACCGATCTGCTTCTTCCAAGCATTCATGATGCATTGACTATCAAACGCAATGACGGCAGAATTCTGGTCGTGGAAGTTCAACAACACATTGGTGAAGACACGGTGCGCACTGTAGCTATGGATAGCACAGACGGCCTGCAACGTGGTATGGAAGTAATTCCGACAGGGCATCCTATTACTATGCCGGTGGGCAACCAGATAAAAGGCCGGCTGATGAACGTAGTAGGTGAGGCTGTGGACGGTATGCGCCCGCTGAGTAAGGAGGGGGCGTTTCCCATTCACCGTGAGCCGCCTAAATTTGATGAATTATCTACTGTGCAAGAAGTGCTTTTCACGGGTATTAAGGTCATTGATTTGCTGGAACCTTATTCAAAGGGTGGTAAAATCGGATTGTTTGGTGGAGCCGGTGTAGGCAAGACCGTGCTCATCATGGAGTTGATTAACAACATTGCCAAAAAACACAACGGCTTTTCTGTTTTTGCCGGAGTCGGTGAACGTACACGTGAAGGTAACGACCTGCTGCGTGAAATGATTGAGTCCGGCGTAATCCGCTACGGGGAAGAGTTTAAGAAAAGCATGGAGGAAGGGCATTGGGACCTTTCCAAAGTAGACTATAATGAAGTGGAAAAGTCACAGGCCACACTAGTGTACGGACAGATGAACGAGCCTCCCGGCGCACGTTCTTCCATCGCCCTTTCGGGGCTGACCGTTGCCGAATCTTTCCGTGATCGCAAGAACGGTGACAGCAACGGACCACGTGACATTTTGTTCTTTATTGATAATATATTCCGTTTCACTCAGGCCGGTTCCGAAGTTTCGGCTTTGTTGGGACGTATGCCGTCTGCCGTGGGTTACCAACCGACACTGGCAACGGAAATGGGACAGATGCAGGAGCGTATCACATCTACCAAGAATGGTTCTATCACCTCTGTACAGGCTGTGTATGTGCCTGCCGATGACTTGACCGACCCTGCGCCTGCTACTACATTCACCCACTTGGATGCAACGACCGTATTGAGTCGTAAAATTACCGAACTGGGTATTTATCCGGCTGTAGATCCGTTGGAGTCAACTTCACGCATCCTCGACCCGCTGATTGTAGGGCAGGAACACTATGATGTGGCTCAGCGTGTAAAGCAAATTTTGCAGCGCAACAAGGAATTGCAGGACATCATTTCTATCCTGGGTATGGACGAGTTGAGCGATGAAGACCGCCAGACCGTAAACCGCGCCCGTCGGGTGCAACGTTTCCTGTCACAACCGTTTGCCGTTGCCGAACAGTTTACGGGTGTGCCGGGTGTTATGGTTTCTATCGAAGATACGATAAAAGGATTCAAGATGATTCTGGATGGCGAGGTGGATTACTTGCCTGAACAGGCATTCCTGAATGTAGGAACGATAGAGGAAGCAATAGAAAAGGGAAAGAAGTTGCTGGATGCTGCCAGCCATAAGAAATAAAAGTAAGTATGGAACATCATGAAGATCTTCATTTGATAGTGGTTTCTCCGGAAAGTACTTTGTTTGACGGCAAGGTGGAAATAGTGACACTGCCGGGGGAATTGGGCTCTTTCTCTGTCTTGTATGACCATGCTCCGCTGATATCATCACTGGTAAAAGGGGAGATAAAATACACGGAGGACGAATTGGAGAAATCAATTGGAATATCGAGTGGGTTCGTTGAGGTGAGGGACAATATAGTTTCAGCCTGTGTGGAAATCTAATACATAATTATGTTTTTGTTAGCCGTAAAGAGAAAATTTATCCTGTCGTTGACCCTATTGATGGTCGTGTTGAGTTGGGGAGGAGCCTTGGTGTTTCACACCTTGTTACCGGAGTATTATTTTGCCTGGTATCCCTCCATACCGATATTTTTTTATCTTTTCGGTCTCTTTTACATAGTTATGTTCGGATACTGTTACCGGGTGAGCCCGCAGAAAATGGTGGCGGTTTACCTGGTGGCGAAAGTGACGAAGATGATGCTGAGCATCCTGATTATGTCCGTCTATGCAGTGGCGGTGGCACATCAGGTACTGTCATTTATAGGGACTTACATGGTCTTCTATATTATCTTTCTGATTTTTGAGACCCGCTTCTTTTTCCATTTTGAGATAAAACATAAAAGTAATAGGTACAAGTATAAGTAATATGAGAAGTTTACGATATATAGGAACGGTTTTAGTGTTGCTGGTCGCTTTCCTGCAAGAAGCCAATGCCCGGGAAGAGTCGGATACTGACAATAAAGAGCAGCAAGTGGACGTAAATGAAATCGTTTTCGGACATATAGGTGATTCGTATGAATGGCATATCACTGACATAGGAGATACACCTATAGCTATCCCCCTGCCGGTAATCGTAAAAAGCAGTACAGGATGGCACACTTTTCTTTCTTCCAGGTTCGAGGAGGGAGACGGAGAGTATGAAGGCCTGTATATTGCTAAAGATGGTGAGTATAAAGGCAAGATAGTGGAAAAGGATGCCGATGGCAACGAAGTAAAGCCTTTGGACATTTCTATTACAAAGAATGTTGCCGGGTTGTTTATCAATAGTGCCATTCTGGTGATTTTGGTGTTGAGTTGTGCCCGTTGGTATAAAAAGCATCCGGTGGAAAAGGAAGCCCCGAAAGGAATGGTGGGAATGATGGAAGCCTGTATTTTCGCCATCAATGATGATGTGATAAAAGGTTGTGTCGGCAAGGATTATAAGCGTTATGCTCCTTATCTGCTCACGGCTTTCTTCTTTATCCTGATCAATAATCTGATGGGATTGATTCCTTTCTTCCCCGGTGGTACGAATATTACAGGTAATATTGCCATTACTTTTGTCTTGGCTGTCTGTACATTCTTAGTTGTGAATGTATGGGGTAACAAGGAATATTGGAAAGAGATTCTCTGGCCCGATGTGCCTTGGTGGTTGAAGGCCCCGTTCCCGATGATGCCGATTATTGAGGTCTTCGGAATCTTTACCAAACCGTTTGCATTGATGATCCGTTTGTTCGCCAATATGATGGCCGGTCATGCCGCTATTCTCAGTTTGATATCCATTATTTTTATTACGGCGAATATGGGGCCGCTGATCAATGGTTCCATGGGATTTGTCGCGGTGGCGTTCGGCATCTTTATGACAGCGTTGGAGTTACTGGTCGCATTTATTCAAGCATACGTATTTACCATGTTGTCCGCCGTCTTTATCGGATTGTCCCGTACAGAAGAAGTGCGTGAAGAAAAAGAAATGAAATAAATTAAATAATTAATTCAAAAACAAACTATTATGTTACTAGCAGTTTTATTACAGTCCGCTGCTGCGGCAGGTTTAGGAAAATTAGGTGCTGCACTTGGAGCAGCTATTGCAGTAATCGGTGCAGGTATCGGTATCGGTAAAATCGGAAGTTCAGCCATGGAGGCGATCGCCCGCCAGCCGGAAGCGGCAGGAGATATCCGTATGAACATGATTATCATTGCCGCGCTGGTAGAAGGTGTGGCTCTGATCGCCATTATTGTTTGTTTATTAACTTTGTTCTTATAATTAATTTAGCATGTCATTATTAACACCTGATAGCGGTCTGTTATTCTGGATGGTCATCGTATTCGGAATTGTCTTTGTCATTCTGGCAAAGTACGGTTTCCCGGTGATTATCGGAATGGTGGATGAGCGGAAACAATATATCGACAAGTCACTGCTTGCCGCGCGTGAAGCCAATGAACAACTGGCAAACATCAAGGCGGACAGTGAGATGATATTGGCTAAGGCTCACGAGGAGCAGGCGCGCATCCTGAATGAAGCGGTCGCCACCCGCGAACGTATTCTGAAGGAAGCCAAAACACAGGCTCAGGTTGAAGGACAGAAGCTGCTGGATGAAGCCAAAAGGCAGGTTCAGGCGGAAAAAGACAACGCTATCAGCGACATCCGCCGCCAAGTAGCTGTGCTGTCTGTCGACATTGCTGAGAAAGTTTTGCGCAAGAACCTCGATGACGAGAAAGAGCAAATGGAGATGATTGACCGTTTGCTGAATGAATTAACTGTTTCTAAAAACTGATTGTCATGTATATAGGAGTCATCTCAATGCGTTATGCCAAGGCTTTACTGGCCTATGCTGACGAGAGCGGGACAGCGGATACTGTTTATACGGAAGCCGGGACACTGGCGGACAGCTTTTCGAAAGTCCCCGAACTTCGGCAGGCGTTGGATAATCCTGTATTGCCCGCTGGAACAAAGCTGAAGCTGATTTGTGAGGCTGCCGGAGGAGGTAAGGTGAGCGAAGAATTGAAACGCTTTGTGGAATTGGTATTGGAGGAACGAAGAGAGAAATTCTTGCAGTTTATGATTATGTCGTACATTGACCTTTATCGGAAACAGAAGAATATCAATGTTGGTAAAATCACGACTGTTTGTCCGGTGGCGGAGGAGGTAGTCAGCCGCATACGGGCATTGGTCGTAGAGAAAACTCATGGAACTGTGGAGCTCAAAACCAAGATAGACCCGAAACTGGAAGGTGGTTTTATTTTTGAAATTGGGACTTACAGATTGGATGCGAGCGTGGCTAACCAGATAAAACGGGTAAAGCAGCAGTTTATAGCTAAAAACAGAAGAATAGTATAAAATTAACGCTCTGCCGGACTTTAATTTTGAATGTTCAATTTTTAATGTAGAAAGATTATGTCTGAAAATATAAAACCCAGCGAAGTATCCGAAGTTTTACTTCAGCAACTGAAAGGCATCAATACCCACCTGCAATTTGACGAGGTGGGGAATGTGCTGCAGGTGAGCGATGGCGTGGCACGTATTTACGGCCTGAACAACGCGGAAGCCAATGAGTTGCTGGAATTTGAAAACGGTATCATGGCTATCGTGATGAACCTGGAAGAGGACAATGTAGGTGCGGTATTGCTAGGTCCTACTGATCAGATCAAGGAAGGAATGGTGGTGAAACGTACCAAGCGTATTGCTTCTATCAATGTGGGCGAAGGTATGTTGGGGCGTGTCATTGATCCGTTGGGCGTACCCTTGGATGGTCGCGGACAGATTGGCGGAGAACTTTGCGAAATGCCTTTGGAACGTAAGGCTCCCGGAGTGATTTTCCGCCAGCCGGTGAATCAGCCTTTGCAGACAGGTTTGAAGTCTGTGGATGCCATGATCCCTATCGGGCGTGGACAACGTGAGTTGATCATTGGGGACCGCCAGACGGGAAAAACTTCCATCGCTATAGATACGATCCTGAACCAGAAGTCCAACTATGAAGCAGGGAAACCTGTCTATTGTATTTATGTAGCCATTGGTCAGAAAGGTTCCACCGTGGCAAGTTTGGTGAATACGCTGCGTGAACGCGGTGCGATGGATTATACCATAGTGGTAGCTGCCACTGCTGCCGATCCGGCTGCCTTGCAGTATTTTGCTCCGTTTGCCGGAGCTGCTATCGGAGAGTATTTCCGTGACACCGGCCGGGATGCCTTGGTAGTGTATGATGACTTGTCAAAGCAAGCCGTAGCCTATCGTGAAGTATCCTTGATTCTGCGTCGTCCCTCCGGTCGTGAGGCTTATCCGGGTGATATCTTCTATCTGCATTCACGATTGTTGGAGCGTGCGGCGAAGATTATCAACCAGCAGGAAGTGGCCGAACAGATGAATGACCTTCCACCCAGCTTGAAAGGCAAGGTAAAGGCGGGCGGTTCACTGACTGCATTGCCTATTATCGAGACACAGGCAGGTGATGTTTCCGCGTATATTCCAACCAATGTCATTTCCATTACAGACGGTCAGATATTCCTTGAAACCGATTTGTTCAACCAGGGTTTCCGTCCGGCTATCAATGTGGGTATTTCCGTATCCCGTGTGGGGGGTAGTGCCCAGATCAAGAGCATGAAGAAGGTGGCAGGTACATTGAAGATTGATCAGGCACAATATCGCGAACTGGAGGCTTTCTCCAAGTTCAGCAGTGATATGGACCCTGTAACGGCAATGGCTATTGACCGGGGACGTAAGAATAACCAGTTGCTGATACAGCCGCAGTACAGTCCGATGCCTGTCGGAGAACAAATAGCCATCCTTTATTGTGGTACACATAGTTTGCTGCGTGATGTACCCTTGCATAAGGTGCAGGATTTCCAGAAATCATTCCTGGAAATGATGCGTGCCGACCATCAGAAAGATGTACTTGATGTATTGTCAAGCGGTGTGATAAATGAGGATGTAACTGCAATTATAGAGAAAGTAGCAGCCGATACGGCTCAACCATTTAAAGTGAACGAATAGTCATGGCATCACTGAAAGAAGTAAAAGGAAGAATAGCCTCAGTAAATAATACACGGAAAATTACTTCGGCTATGAAGATGGTGGCCTCTGCCAAGTTGCACAAGGCGCAGGCTGCCATAGAAAACATGCTTCCTTACGAACGAAGGCTGAACCACATCCTGACTAACTTTCTGAGTGCGGGCAGTGAGGTGGAGTCTCCTTTCATTGTAAAACGTGAAGTGAAGCGTGTGGCTATCGTCGTGTTTGCCTCCAATACCAGTCTGTGTGGTGGGTTCAATGCGAATATCATCAGGCATCTGACGGTTATTCTGGATGAATACAAGTCCCTGGGTATGGAGGATGTGCTTTTGTATCCGGTAGGCCGGAAAGTGGCGGAAGGTGTGAAGAAATTGGGATTCAAGGCCGAAGGCGATTTCCAGCACATGGCGGATAAACCTTCCTATCAGGAAGCTGCCGTCTTGGCAGAGGATTTGATGAAACGTTTTCTGCATCGTGACATAGACAAGGTGGAGTTGCTGTACAATCATTTCCGTTCTACAGCTGTACAAGCCCTGACGCGTGAAACGTATCTTCCGATAAACTTGACACAAGAGAAGAAAGAGGAGGACAAAGGCAGGATATCCGGTTATATTGTGGAACCGTCTGTAGATGTGGTGATGGAGGAATTGCTCCCGAAGGTGCTCCGTATGAAGATGTTCACAGTATTACTGGATTCGAATGCTTCCGAACATGCAGCCCGCACTATGGCTATGCAGATTGCTACAGATAATGCGAATGATTTGTTGCAGGGGCTGACGGTGATGTACAATAAGAGTCGCCAGCAGGCAATTACCAATGAATTGTTGGATATAGTAGGCGGTTCAATGGCATAAACCAGATGAGGAGCAGGAATTATGCTTTTCAAGGTTTTTGCCTAATAAAAAGGAAAGAGAAGCAGGCTCTAACATCTTTAAATACTATCCTTTTAAGCAAAAGGGGCTATCCGACTTTTTGGACAGCCCCATGCAAACTTAAAACAACCAACAAAAGAAATAGATAATTTCGGGCAATTATCTAATAAAAAGCAGTTCAATGACTTTTGGTTGTATGCAGATTTGCCATTAAATGCTGAGCCTTTCTTTTTTAATTTATTTTACTTGGCAAGCCAGTCTTGGTCGAGGTGTGCAATTTTCTTCGTTGTTGTATTTGTATATAATGTAATCTTTTTACCTTTTAAAAAACTAGTACCTTGTTGTTATCCTTGTATGGTTATGTTCTTTATGATTAAAAACTTAGCCCGAAAACGAAATAAGCCCCTTCAGTGCGTGGGTTTACGGTTATTTTTGCAAAAGCTGGAACGGAGAATGAATCGGTGATTTTGATCTCCTTGGCGGCTCCCAGGCTGATGTCGCATACGGCGAAACCGTTGGAACCGTTGCACACAGGGTCTTCGGAATAGTTGTAAAAGTCTGTGGCCCACGGAGTCGCTCCTATTTCCGCTGTCCATTCCAGTCCTGCTAGTGTAAAAGGTACGGTAGCCGAGATATAGGAAGAATAGGCTCTGTCTCCTTCATTATTCACTCCGTCGGTTCCAGCGAAATTGGTATACCAGTTCAAGGCCAGCGGTCCGAAGTCATAACCTATCTGTGCCTCGAAGGTATGGTTGGTATTGTGTGATCCGTAATGGAAATACCCCGGTCCTCCATTGAACCAGTAATCTGTGACGGAGATACTAAAACCTCCTGTGGTGTAGCCTAATGTGAGGTCAATCTCTTTTGCATCTTCTTTTTCGATACCTGCTGTTCCCCATGCAGACAGTGAGAACCCTTTGTAAGAAACTGACAATGTGGGTTGGATACTGACACCCCCCAAATCTTGGCCACGCCAGATGTATCCACTTACAAGATCGGCTCCTACACTGGCTTCCACTTTATCCTGCGTCATGCCCATTGCCGGAATAGCTATTGCCAAGGCCGACAGAAATGTTGTTTTTCTAAAACTCTTTTTCATTGCTTATTACATTTTTAATTCATAATCGTGAGTTTGTTATATCTCGTATGTATTTGTTTTTTGTAATGGCTTGTGCTTGTTGTGTGATAAATATTGTTTTATAATATCCATCGTCTGATTCGTTTCATAGCCTCTTCACAGTCTACGCGTTTTCCAAAGGCGGTCAACCATATGTAACCTTCTCCGCTGGGACCGAATCCTACTCCGGGAGTACCTACCACATTGGCTTCGTACAGCATTTGTTCAAAGAACTTCCATGAGCTGATTCCCCGGGGAGTCTTCACCCATAAATAAGGTGCGTTCTCACCCCCGAATACTTTTAGTCCGGTGCTTTCCAGCCCTTCTTTCATGATGCGGGCGTTGGTCATATAATAGTGGATGGTGGTTTTTATCTGCTCCTTTCCTTCAGGGCTGTAAATGGCCTCCGCACCGCGCTGGGTGATGTAAGAGGTTCCGTTGAATTTGGTGCATTGGCGGCGGTTCCATAACCGGTTCAGCGGAATGCGTTCCCCTTCCAGTGTGGCGGCGGTGAGTTCCTTGGGCACTACGGTGTAGCCGCAACGCACTCCGGTAAAGCCGGCGGTTTTGGAGAAACTTCGGAACTCTATGGCTACCTTTTTGGCTCCTTTTATCTCGTAAATGGAGTGGGGGATGTCGGGGTCTTGAATGTAGGCTTCGTAGGCTGCGTCATAAAGAATCAATGTGTCGTTCTCCAGTGCGTAATTTACCCATTTCTTCAATTTTGTTTTACTGATAACCGTACCGGTGGGGTTGTTGGGGTAGCATAGATATAAAATGTCTATTCTGCGGTCGGGGATAGCGGGAATGAAATCGTTTTCACTCAGACAGGGCAGATAGACCACGTTGCTCCATCTTCCGTCTTCCAGCACTCCTGCTCGTCCGCACATGACATTAGAGTCGATATATACCGGATAAATAGGGTCTGTCACGCCGATGCTGTTATCATGACGGAGGATATCCCCGATATTTCCTATATCGCTTTTGGTGCCGTCACTGACAAATATCTCGCCGGATTCCAAATGTACTCCACGTGAGGCATAATCGTTTTTCAAGATGGCATCGATTAGAAAATCATATCCTTGTTCGGGACCGTATCCGCGGAAGGTTTCTTTGCTTGCCAGTTCGTCCACCGCTTTGTGCATGGCTTCTATGGATGCCTGGGGCAATGGTTGTGTCACGTCTCCGATGCCCAGACGGATGAGGTCTTTTTGGGGATGGGAAACCTTGAATGCATTTACTTTCTTGGCAATGTCCGAAAACAGGTAATTGTTGGGCAGTTTTAAAAAATGTTCGTTTACTAATGCCATAATTGCTGTTGTTTTATCGTTTGTCTTTACTGATTTCTTATTCCTGTTAAATTTCTATCTCACCATCGAAAACTTTTACTGCGGGACCTGTCATGTACACATGCCCGTCTGTTTCGTTCCAATGGACTTGTAAATCACCACCATCCATCCTTATTCGTGATTTTCTTCCGGCCTTGTGGTTCAGGTATGCGGCTACGGCAGTGGCACAAGCTCCTGTTCCGTATGCCATGGTGATGCCCGAGCCTCTTTCCCAGACTCTCATTCTTAAGGAACCGTCCGGCAATACTTCTGCGAATTCTACATTGGTTCGTTCGGGAAAAAGCGGATGATTCTCTAGTTTCGGACCTATTGCCGGCAAATTTACATCTTTTATATCATCTATGAAAATCACTAAATGTGGATTTCCTAGACAAACAAATGTTCCTTTGTATTTTTTTCCATCTACTGTGATTGTTTTTGCCAACATTTTGCCTATAACTTTTTCTGATGTTATTCCATTTTGACTTAATTAAGTGCAAATATATGCCTTTTTGATGTTTTGTACACAATAGTGCTATCTATATTCTTATTTGTTTTCATTCTGGTGATAAATAGAAAGTCGCTTTTAGTGTTTTGCTTTCAAACTGAAATAAAAGTCCGGTTGTATCCTTTTTGATTGTAATTTATCGAGTCCGGAATCTGCTATGGAACATATAGTTTAGGCAATATTTTGTTGGTTATTCAGTGCTGCATAATCGGTATCATACATGATCAAAGTGAACGATTGATGTAACAAAATGATAATGTATTATCGCATTGCCATATTATTTTGCTATCTTTGTGTCCTGTTGGATAAAAAAGAGATTTGTAATGCAGAATATTATTGCGATAGAAAATGGTGTGACCCGCCATCCGCAGTACCGGATGAAGGAGCCAGTGAATATGACACTTGCCGATGCAGAACATATAGCTGTTGTGGGAAGAAACGGGGCAGGAAAAAGTATATTGGTAGATACGATTACAGGTCGGTGGCCGTTGTTGATGAACGAAGTGAAGTATGATTTCTCTCCCTCTTCTTCGAAAATGGCATACGAGAATATAAAGTATATTGCTTTCCGTGATTCGTATGGAGATGCCGATGGAAATTACTATTATCAGCAACGGTGGAATGCCCATGATTTGGATGAGACCCCACTGGTACGTGATTTGTTGCCCGAAGCAACCGATTCAGACCTGAAAAAGGCTTTGTATGAACTGTTTGGCATGGAAAGTCTGCTGGATAAACATATCATTCTGCTTTCCAGCGGTGAGCTGCGTAAGTTTCAACTGACAAAAACTTTGCTGAGCAATCCGCGTGTGCTGATTATGGATAATCCTTTTATCGGACTGGATGCGAAGACACGGGATCTGCTTCATGTCTTGTTGGGCGAACTGACTAAAGTGACCCATTTGCAGGTAATCCTTATCTTGTCTAAGTCCGATGATATTCCGTCCTTTATCACTCATGTTATTCCTGTGGAGGACAGGATATGTGGTAAAAAAGTAACTTTGCAGGAATATCTGGCCGTCCGTAAGCCGGTGCCGGAACGGATGCTTTCCAAAGAAAAGGAAGCACGGATTCTGAATTTGCCTTATGGCGGTGATTTATATCACACCGAGCATGTAGTCGATTTGAACAAGGTAAGCATCCGTTATGGCGAGCGTACCATTTTGAAAGACTTGGACTGGACAGTGAAATGTGGCGAGAAATGGGCTTTGAGTGGCGAGAACGGTTCGGGAAAGTCCACATTGCTGAGCCTGGTCTGTGCAGATAATCCGCAGAGTTATGCTTGTGATATTACCTTGTTCGGCAGGAAACGCGGTTCCGGAGAAAGTATTTGGGAGATAAAGAAGCATATAGGATATGTCAGCCCTGAGATGCATCGCGCTTATCTGAAGAATCTTCCTGCCATAGATATTGTGGCAAGCGGGCTACATGATTCTGTGGGGTTGTACAAACGTCCGCGTCCCGAGCAGATGGCAGCTTGTGAATGGTGGATGGATATTTTTGGCATTGCAGATTTGAAAGACCGGAATTTCTTGCAGTTGTCCAGTGGAGAGCAGCGTCTGGTGCTGTTGGCGCGTGCTTTTGTGAAGGATCCTGAGTTGCTTATTTTGGACGAGCCTTTGCATGGGCTGGACTTGTACAATCGTCGGTTGGTGAAAGATGTGATAGAAACTTTCTGCCGTCGTAAGGACAAGACCATGATTATGGTAACACATTATCAGGAAGAGTTGCCCGCATGTATAACTAATTCTCTTTTTTTGAAGCGGAACTAAAAACATGAAGAACTGGTGATAACTCATAAATATGATATTGAAGCTTTTTATCAATCACTATCTGTTTCATCAGATAAATCTTTTCAGTTCATTGACCCTGTTTAATGCGGCATTGAAATCTTCCACCAGTTCTTTCATCACTTCATCTACCGTCTGCAATTTATGTATGCATGATGCTACTTGTCCTATTTCCAATTCACCTTCGAATAAATCTCCTTCAAAGATTCCTTTTTTGGCACGTCCTTTTCCTAACAAAGTGCGTAGCTCATCTGTTGTCGCACCACGAGCTTCCGCTTCTTCCACTTGTTTGAAAAAATCATTCTTGATCAGTCGGACAGGAGAGAGCTGCTTCAACGTCAGTTGGGTGTCTCCTTCGTTCAGTCGCAGGCACCGGTCTTTGAATGTGAAATGAGCGGAACTCTCTTCGGTT
The DNA here is from genome assembly GCA_011959205.1 of Bacteroidaceae bacterium. GTDB lineage: Bacteria > Bacteroidota > Bacteroidia > Bacteroidales > Bacteroidaceae > Phocaeicola. Next base: position 25,575 of record BLLV01000058.1, on the reverse strand, counting down.
AATGCGAAGCGCGTGCCTATCTGCACCCCGTCGGCTCCCAACGCCATAGCTGCCAGTATGCTTTCTCCCGAGCCGATGCCTCCGGCAGCCATCAACGGCACAGTGGTGATTTGTCTGACGGCCGGAATGAGACATAGGGTGGTTGTTTCCTCCCGTCCGTTATGTCCTCCTGCTTCAAATCCTTCAGCTACGATGGCATCTACGCCTGCTTCTTCACATTTGGCGGCAAATTTGGTGCTTGCCACTACATGGGCCACAAGGATGCCGTGCTCATGCAGGTGTTCTGTCCATGTTTTCGGATTACCGGCAGAGGTGAAAACTATTTTCACACCCTCTTCTATTACCATATTGATCAGGATATTTATTTCGGGGTACATCAGCGGAATGTTTACTCCGAAAGGCTTGTCTGTCGCCGCTTTGCATTTCTGTATGTGTTCGCGTAAGGTTTCGGGATGCATGGAGCCTGCTCCTATCAGCCCCAGTCCTCCGGCATTACTTACTGCGGAGGTTAGCCGCCAGCCGCTACACCATGCCATCCCTCCCTGTATGATGGGATACTTTATTCCGAAAAGATTGCAAATTCTGTTCATATATCATCATTTAATAATTTGTCAATTTGCTGATGTGTTAATGACTATGTGGCATATAGCGCAGCTAATTAATATATTGGCAAATTAGCATATCAGCACATTATACAAAACAACGAATTTAGATTGAATGTTTTTGGGGGGCAGTAGTGAAAAAAGGAAAAATTCTTAGAAATTTTAAGGTTTCTAGAATAGAAATGGTCTATCTTTGTTCTCGGAATTAAATTTGTATATTTATAAACGGATAAAAACCATGTTATTACAACTGCTATTTGTACTTGTTGCTATTATTGTAGGTGCCCGTCTGGGAGGTATCGGACTGGGAGTGATGGGGGGTGTGGGCCTTGCCATATTGACTTTTGTTTTCGGACTTCAGCCTACTGCTCCACCTATTGATGTGATGTTGATGATTGTTGCTGTCATCTCAGCCGCCTCTTGTATGCAGGCTGCCGGCGGACTGGACTATATGGTGAAACTAGCAGAACGGTTGTTGCGTCGTAACCCTTCACAGGTAACTATCCTGAGTCCGTTGGTTACTTATCTGTTTACTTTTGTAGCAGGTACGGGGCATGTGGCTTACTCTGTGCTTCCTGTCATAGCCGAGGTGGCTATGGAGACTAAAATCCGTCCCGAACGTCCTTTAGGCATTGCTGTTATCGCTTCTCAGCAGGCTATTACCGCCAGTCCTATCTCTGCCGCTACCGTAGCGTTGCTGGGATTGCTGACAGGATTTGACATTACTTTGTTTGATATTCTGAAGATTACCATTCCTGCTACGTTAATCGGTGTGCTGGTAGGTGCTTTCCTTTCAAAAAAGGTGGGCAAGGAGTTGTTGGAAGACCCCGAATACTTGCGCCGCCTGGAAACCGGAATGATTGATACAAAACATGTGGAGTTGAATGATGTGAAGAATATGTTTCATGCCCGTATATCGGTGATCATCTTTATTGCCGCCACGTTGCTGATTGTATTGTTCGGTTCTATTCCCGCCATACGTCCTGTGTTCAATGGTACGGCTTTGGATATGCCTTCCATTATTGAAATCCTGATGCTGTGTGCGGCAGCGGCTATTCTCCTCGTTTCGCGTACCGATGGAATCAAGGCTACACAAGGCAGTGTGTTTCCTGCCGGGATGCAGGCGGTAATCGCTATTTTCGGTATTGCATGGATGGGGGACACCTTTATCAATGGAAACATTACAGAACTGACAGGCTCTATTGAGGGGATTGTGCGTCAGATGCCCTGGTTGTTTGGGCTGGCATTGTTTGTCATGTCTATTTTGCTTTATAGCCAGGCAGCTACGGTGCGTGCCATTGTACCGTTAGGAATAGCACTGGGCATTTCCCCGATGATGTTAATCGCTTTGTTTCCTGCTGTCAACGGATATTTCTTTATTCCTAATTATCCTACAGTGGTGGCAGCCATAAACTTTGACCGTACAGGAACAACGGGCATTGGAAAATGGGTTTTGAATCACTCGTTCATGATGCCCGGGCTGGTGGCTACCATTGTTTCTATTGTAGTAGGTCTGTTATTGATACAAGTGTTCTAATTATTTTTTTACTTCCCTTTTAGTCTGTTATGGAAAGTGGGCAGGCAACTTGTTGCCTGCCTTTATCTGATTCGGGAATATTTATTGTATGGGCCGGAGATCTTTCTTTCCGAAAAACTTATCAATAATCAAGGCGATAGCCCCGTCTCCCGTCACATTACAAGCAGTTCCGAAACTATCCATGGCAATGTAAAGCGCTATCATCAAAGCCTGTTCGCTTTCTCCGAATCCCAGCATGGAAGACAAGATGCCCAATGCGGCCATGATGGCTCCTCCCGGTACGCCCGGTGCGGCTACCATCGTAATTCCCAGCATGAAGATGAATCCTGCAAACATGGGGAAATCAAAAGGCATTCCCTGCATAATCATTAACGCCAGTGCACAAGCAACAATTTTCAACGTGCTTCCCGACAGATGAATCGTGGCGCATAGCGGAATGACAAATCCGGCTATATCCTCCGTGACCCCGTTCTTGACACTCTGCCGTAAGGTTACCGGAATGGTGGCTGCCGATGACTGTGTGCCCAATGCCGTGAAATAGGCGGGCATCATCCGTCCCAGTAACTTGAACGGATTCCGGCGCACAAACAGTGCTGCAATGGAATACTGAAAAACCAGCAGGAAGATGTGGAGCAGGAAGATGACCCCGATGATTTTGATAAATACCATCAGAATATTATATACCTGTCCCGAATGAGTCATATTCAAGAATATACCGAATATATAAATAGGTAATAGGGGAAGAATAACCGTCTGAATGGTCTTGACTATGATATCTTTGAAATCATTACACACGTTTTTCAGCGCTGCACTTTCCAGATGTGCGATGCCCAGACCCAGTGTGAAGGCCAGAATCAAGGAAGTCATTACATTCATCACCGGAGGGATGGCTACGGTGAAGAACGGGAAAACATCATGCGCTTCGCTGATTTGTTCTATCGGTGCTCCCGGGCTAATCATGGAAGGGAAAAAAGTCACTCCGGTGAAATAAGACAGGAAGCCGGAGAACAGGGTGGCACTATATGCCACCAGTGTCGTTATCACCAGCATCTTTCCCGCCTCTTTGCCGATATCGGCAATGGCGGGGGTTACCAACCCGAGAATAATTAACGGAATGATGAAACCCAGAAACTCGCTGAAGATTCCGTTGAAAGTTACAAATACTCTGACCAGTCCGCCGGGAAGAATATTTCCGAATCCTATACCCAATGCGATGGCAATGATAATCCGGGCTAATAAGCCTATTTTTAACCTTTTCATGATAATGTGTTCTTGTTCTGGTTGCAAAGATAGAATTATTGAACAAATAACCTATCAAATTGTTAAATATTCAAAGAACAATTTATGGAAAAGGCAGATATCGGATTAATCGGATTGGGCGTGATGGGGCAGAACCTTGCTCTGAATCTCGCTAACAAGGGATGGAAGGTGGTAGTATGGAACCGTACCGTTCCCGGAAAAGAGGAAAATGTAGTAGATAACTTTATAGCCAACCGTGCCAGGGGCAAAGGCATTATAGGAAGTAATGAACTGACAGATTTTGTAGAAGCACTGAAAACTCCGCGTGTCATTCTGCTGATGGTACAGGCGGGCTCTGCCGTCGATGACCTGACAGGCAAACTGAGCCATTTGCTGGATAAAGGCGATATTATCATAGATGGAGGGAATTCTTATTATGAAGATACGGAACGCCGTGTGAAAGAACTTTATGATAAAGGAATGTACTTTGTGGGTTGCGGTATTTCAGGAGGTGAGGAAGGTGCTTTGCATGGGGCGTCCATCATGCCCGGTGGTGCGCAAGAGGCATGGCCGGTCATTCAGCCGATGCTGAAAAGTATTGCGGCAAAAGCCGAGGATGGTACTCCGTGTTGCGAGTGGGTAGGCCCCGGCGGTGCAGGCCACTATGTGAAGATGGTGCACAATGGTATAGAATATGGGGATATGCAGTTGATAGCTGAAACTTATTTCGCCATGAAGCATCTGCTGGCGTTGAAGAATGAACAGATGGCAGATATTTTCAAACAATGGGACAAAGGGCGCCTGCACAGTTATCTGATAGAGATAACTTCGGACATTCTTCGTCACAAAGAACAAGGAGGCGGTTATTTGCTCGACAGCATTCTGGATGTTGCCGGACAAAAAGGAACGGGTCGCTGGAGTGTCATTAACTCCCTGCAACTCAATATACCGCTGGACGTGATTGCCGAGGCAGTTTTTGCCCGTAACCTGTCGGCAGAGAAGAACTTGCGCGTGTTGATGTCCAAACATTATATACATGTGGAGAATCATCCGGTATATAATTACCAGGATACGGTGGCCGGGTTGGAGAGCACCTTGTATGCAGCCCGTGTGACAGGTTATGCGCAAGGGTTTGCTCTGATGCGCACAGCCAGCGAGCAATATGGCTGGAAGTTGAATCTTTCCACCATCGCTCTGTTGTGGCGCGCCGGATGCATTATCCGTTCTGCTTTCCTGAACGACATCGCCGAAGCCTATCGCCGTGCGCCGGGTTTGTCACATCTGTTGCTGGACGAGCGTTTCGGTAGGGAAGTGGCGGAAGCCCTGCCTGCGTGGAAGAAATACATCGGTGTCCTGTTGAAAGAAGGCTTGGCGGTGCCTGTGCTTTCCGCGGCATTGAATTATTTTCTGGGGCTGACCACCCGTCATTCCTCAGCCAATATGATTCAGGCGATGCGTGATTATTTCGGTGCCCATACCTTCGAGCGTGTGGACAGTCCACGGGGAGAATTTTTCCACGAACATTGGGAAAACAACTATTGATACGTTGCAACGCAAAGCATTATACATTCATTAAAAAAAAGAATCATGAGTTTACCACATAGCTTATTTTTGGTCATCTTCGGTGCGTCCGGTGATTTAACCCGGCGCAAACTGATGCCTGCCTTGATAAAGATACATAACGGGAAACGCTTCCCTGAGCATTTTGCCATTATCGGCTGTGCCCGAACTGCATACACGGACGAAACCTATCGTGCCTATCTGAAAGAAGAACTGATAAAATCCGGTTCTCTTACTAAAGAGGAAATGGAAACATTGGACGATTTTCTCTCTACTGTTCATTACCAGTCCATGGACCCGGCTGACGAAACCACTTATTTTCTGTTGAACGACCGTCTGAAGGAGCTTTCGCCTCAATATGAGAATAATGGGAACTATTTGTTCTATCTGGCAACACCGCCCTTGCTTTATGAGTTGATTCCGAAATGTCTGCATGATGCGGGCTTGTTGAAAAAGCCCGGATTAAAGCGTATCATTGTCGAGAAGCCTTTCGGATACGACTTGGCTTCCGCTCAGAAATTGAATAAGATCTATGCCGCTTATTTTAAAGAAGAGGATATCTACCGCATCGACCATTTTTTGGGCAAGGAAACGGTGCAGAATATTATGGTGACCCGTTTTGGAAGTACTATTTACGAACCGATATGGAACCGTAACTATATAGATTATGTAGAAATCACTGCGGTGGAAAATATGGGTATAGGTACTCGCGGAGGATATTATGACGGGGCGGGAGTGCTGCGCGATATGGTACAGAACCACTTGATGCAGTTGCTTGCCATTACTGCCATGGAGCCGCCTGCCAAGTTTGATAAGAATGGTTTCCGTAACGAGGTGATCAAGGTGTACCAATCCCTTCGTCCGCTGACTGATGAGTATATCCGTGATAATGTCATCCGCGGACAATATATTGCCGGTGACGACCGCATCGGTTATCGTGAAGAAAAGAATGTTCGTCCTGATTCCCGTACAGATACCTACGTGGCGATGTGCCTGTATGTGGACAACTGGCGTTGGCAGGGAGTGCCTTTTTATATCCGTACCGGAAAGCAGATGCCTACCAAGGTGACCGAAATTGTGGTTCATTTCAAACCTGCTCCTATGCAGATGTTCCAAATGAAGGAAGGCTTGTACAAAGGTGAGGAACTGATTATCCGTATTCAGCCCGATGAGGGAATTCTTCAGCGCATAGCCATGAAGGAACCCGGTGCCGGTTTCTATATGGGAACCATGGAGATGGACTTCAGCTATGGCCAGCACGATCAGGAGACGGGTGATGCATACGTCCGCCTGCTGGAGGACAGTCTGGCGGGTGATCCTACACTCTTTACCCGTTCCGATGCCGTGGATGAGAGCTGGACATATTTCGACAAAATTCTGGATTATTGGAAAAAGCATCCCGATACTCCTCTTTACGGATATCCCGCAGGAACATGGGGGCCGAAAGAAGCGGACGTGTTGATCAACCGCAGTCATGCCGAATGGACCAATCCGTGTAAGAATCTGACGCATTCCAACCTATACTGTAAATTGTAAGTTTTAAGTTTTAAACAGCAAACTCTAAGTGATAAATAGTAAATAGCATGATTGACAGTAACTTATATGCGTCGCCTGTACAAGCGTCGCAAGCCTTGATAACTCACATATTGGAAGCAATGGATAAAGAGCCTGGACGCCCTTTTACCATTGCTCTTTCCGGAGGAACTACTCCTGCCACACTTTTCGAGGTTTGGGAGCGTGAATATGCCGCATATACCCCTTGGTTCCGTATTTATTTCTATTGGGTGGACGAGCGCTGCGTGCCTCCTGGCGATGAGCAGAGCAACTTTGGCCTGGCAAACCGTTTGCTGCTTAGTAAAATAGAGATGCCATCCAGTCATTACTACCGTATTGTGGGTGAGGGGGTTCCTGAAGAAGAAACCAAACAATATTCTTCCATAGTCAAGACCACCGTTCCGACCGTAGGCGGTGTGCCTGTTTTTGATTTTGTATTATTAGGGATAGGAGAGGACGGACATACCTCATCCATTTTCCCCGGCCGTCAGGAGCTTCTTACTGCCGGGGAACCGTATGGTGTGTCCGTCAATCCTTATAATCAAACGGTACGTATATGTATGACAGGGCTTCCCATGATCCGGGCACGGCATACTTGTTTTTTGGTGGCGGGGGAAGGCAAATGCTCTATCTTGAAACAGGTTCTTGATGTGCGGAATGCAGAGGTGTTTCCGGCGTCTTATGTGTGGCATCGTGCACGCAATCCGCTGCTGTATGCATCTCCGGTATCATAATGTTTCTATAAAATCTCATACGAAAATTTGTTTCATCTTTTTGCTTTGCCATTTTGCCCTTATTGCTAAGGCCTTTCTTCTGTATCATTAAAGCTTTTCTTTCTTCTGGTTATTACATCTTACGGCAGTGCGATGTACGTCTTACTGTAGTGCGATGTACATCTTGCTATGGTGCGATGTACGTCCTGAGGAAGTAAGATGTAGTAATCTTCAGCATAAAATCCCTTAACCATACAGGAAAGATAGCTGTCGGTGCCTTCTCCTTTACTTGCCCAAATGAACAATAGCAAAAGGGGCTGTCACACTTTTTGGACAGCCCCTTTATAATATAGAAATATACAGGTCGTTATTACTGGCTTTTATAGCTGTTTATCTGAGATTAATCGTGCGATGCGGGTCTTGTTCTGTGTTCCTTTGGTAAGCAGGTAAACGTGCTTATAGGCATCGCGGTTCAGTTCGGTGGGGGAACCGTTGATGAGAATGATGTTCCGGTCATTGGCGAATTTCAGGATACCGCTGATGTTGTTGGGATGTAGTTTGCCTATTTCATCCATCATGCAGTGTAACTTGAAATCTTTGAACTTGCGGGATGCGCCTTCTTTGAACACATTCAGCAGCATGATGTTTATCATCGCTTTTACCAGAATGTCGGTTCCTTCCGATCCCACATTGGCTATCTTCTCGATAAATCCGGTGTCATTGCCGTTCTCCACAATGCGGAAACGCAACTCGAAGGAATCATACAGGCGGATGCTGTCATAGCGGTAGGCATGTATTTCCTTGATAAAGGTACGTAGCAAAGTGATAGCCTCTTCTTTCACCAATTGCTCTTTGGCAGAGGAGAACAGGTTGGTTTCCGGTGAGAGGTCGTAACCGTAATCATGGTAGTATTTCTGTATCTCACGCAAAATGTTCACCACGCGGTTGCTGCTCTCTTCTACCTTCATTTCGATGCGCTGGATAACCCCCACAAAATTGCAGGTGGCGAAACCTTTATTGATTTCACGGATCACATCTTGAATATCATCTTCCGATGAAGTCAGCATGGAAGTGTCCATACTGATACGTTTAAAGGTATCCCAATGCTCGTTGTTGATGCGGCGGATGTACTCGTCTATGCGGTGTTCTTCCACAAAATCGTGTAGTTCGTCGGCAAAGCGTACGTATTCCCAGTCCTCGTTGAATTTTACGCGGAACTTGAAGGTGTTGTCCTCATCAAAATGTCCGGTGAAAAGGTTCACTTCTTTACGGAGCTTGCTTTGCACCTGTATGAATTGGTTGGCCTGGCGGGTCAGTTCGTCAATCAGCTCCACACAGCTCTTGGTAGTCTGTATGGTTTGCGTGTTTTCGGAACGGAATATATCCTGATGCGGTTTATACCAGTCGTATGCCGGAATCTTACTATAAGCCTCCAGGTTCTTTTGCAGTTCCCTTACATTTTCTTCCGCTTCTTCCCATTCTTTGTTCAGAAGGTCTATTTTTTCTTGTAGGGAGGATGTTTCCACTCTCAGCGTTTCCCGTTCCAATTGGAGCAGACGTTTTTGTTCGTCGTGTTCCCGTTTCCATCCGGGAATACGGTCTATCAAATCCCGTTTGTCTTTTTGGTATTCGATGACCAGTGTCGCATTTTCCTTAATGAAAGAAAGTTCTTTCTCCAGCTGGACCAGTTGGTTGGCAATGTCTTGCAGACGTTCGGTATCTGCTCCCTGCGAGTGAAGCTCTTTCTGCATATCCGCTTCATATTCGGTTTTGATGGAGGAAATTCTGCGCTGCTCTTCTTTTTCTTCCTTTCCGATAGCTTCCGCTTGTGTCTTTTTTTCGGCGGCAAGAGCCTGTTGTTGCTTGTTCCATTCCTGTTTCAGGCTATCCAGTTTCTCTGTCTTTTCTTTGTTCAGGTTTTTTAGCTTGCTGTTTATATCTTCCAGTTCGGCAACCCGTTTGCGCTGTTCGCTTTCCAATCGGTTTATTTTGGCATTCCGTTCCTCATTGGCTTTCTTCTTCCACTCTTCCAAGTCGAGCATATCCTGCTGGTATTGGCGTTCCAATTGTTCCAGTTCATACTCTATTTGGCTGATAATGTTTTTTTGTTCCTTTATCTGCGGTTGGTATTTGCGTTTCAACAGTTCCTGCAACTCCTCCCTTTCAGTTTGTTGGCGCTGCATGGCAGCAGTGATTTCTTCCAGACGCTTTTCACCGTTTTCTTTCTCGACGATATAATCGTCTATGGATTTGATGGGGCGGTGGATGCTGTCTAAATTAATGGAAATGCCATAGAATGAGTTTCCCCCCTCGATGGCCATTTGCGGAAAAAGCCCCCGTTGCCATAAAATGCTTTCATCACACAGTTTGCCGATGTTCTCTTCCCATCCCTTTTTGTTTTCTTTCAGCCAGCCTTGCAAGGTGTCTTTGCTGTTGTTCAGAAAAGCTTGTAACTCATCTATGCGGGGACGGAGTTGCAGCATCTCCTGTTGCAGTTTTTGCAAGGTCTGGTCTTTTTCTTTCAACTGTTTCTGCTGTTCCTCTTCCCAAGTCATGGTCAGTTCCTTGATGATGAGTTGCGCTTGGGCGATACGGTTTTTCCGTTCTGTATGAAAGTTGGCATAGTTTTGGATACGTGTTTTCAATTCCTGTTGCTCTTCCTCAAAGAAAACCTCCTTTCTGCATAATTTTATCTGATAATCTATAGCGTTCAGTTCGCCCAGTTTCTCGGCTTTCAGCGGATGGAGTTGCTGTGACAGGCTTTCGAATTCCTGGTAAAGGGAATCTGTGAACCGCTGGTATTCTTTGCGGGCCTCTTCCAGACGCTCGTTGTATGCATTGTTCGACGTATCCAGTTGTTTGATTTTCGCTTCATGAATCTTATTCCATTGCTCGTCCAAGGCCTGAATCAGCGATTTATACTTGGTGGAGATTTCCATATATTGTGAGGTAAGGATGCGTTGTTCTTCCAGCAATCCCACCTGCCGGTTCTTCCATTCCTCTTTTTTGGAAGAACGTTCTATAATCTCTTCTATGTTCTTGTTCTGATACTCCTTTTCTTTGCCTAATGCTTTTTGCAGTTCATTGTTCAGCACTGCCAGCGCTTCCTGTAACTTGTCGCTGCGCTTGCGCGATTCATCCTGAAGCTCCTGTTTCCGGCGTATCAGTTTTCCTTTGTCGGCATCCGTGCGGTCTTGTTTCTCTTTCCATTGGGGAAGGATACTTTCGGCTTTGCGGAAAGCGGCAACCAGTTCGCGGCAATTCTGCACCAGTCCGCCTTGCAGTTTGGATGTTTGTTGGGACAATAGTGTGATTTCCCGAGCTTGTTTCCGGGTTTCCCGTTTCTGAAATTCTTCGATATCCTTCAGACGGGTCTCAAAGTTTTTCAGGTGCTCCTTGTAACTGCTCAGGTCGATGGCCGTTTCATCTTCGTTCAGAGAAGAAATGATTGTTTTCTTGATAAATTCTGCATCCAGTTTCGAATTCAGCAACACGTTCTGTATAGTGCGCGGAATATTCTGGTATTGCTTGCTCTCCATCAGCGAGTACCGGCTGAACTCAGGACTTGTACTGTTTCCATACAGAATGTTCCGGTATTCGTCGTAGGTATAGATGATGCGTGAATACTCTATGCCATGTTGGTCCAGCACGGCACGCACGCGGTCGCTCTCGCTATAGGCCACCCGATTCTCGTCTATAAAGAATTCTTTGCGGTAAGGAGAGTGGATGAAGCGGTAACATACACGGTTCATCGATTTGAAACTCAGAATGCAGAACGCACCGTTCTCTGTTGCCACTTCGTAAACGATATACGAATTGGAGTAGGGGAAATAGTAATCCGTGTAACTCTGCTTTTCCACCGAAATACCCAGTCGTTGTGTGTCGGCATTGTAAAAGAAAAGGATAGCACGCAGGAGGGTGCTTTTTCCCACTCCCTGCGTACCGATGAAGTGGACGTTTCCGTCCAAATAGATATCGTCCGAATAAGGGATATTCGCACTATTGATAAAGATAATTCTATTCAGGTTTCTCATCTTCGGTTTCGTCGTAAATGTTGATACTTTCAATCAGTCTTTCCAAATAATGCCAGGCACTCATCACCTTATACGTATTGGTTTTCTCATTTTCCTGTTCCAGGAACGAGTCTTTGGTGAGCTGGCGTATCATGTTTTCCAGCACTTCCTTACGGATGTCCTTGTCCGAGAAGTGTTTCCGCATACCGTCCAGTTTGTTTTGGAGCAGCATGTTGATGTTGGTTTCCACCAATATCTGTTCGGGCTGGAAACGGAATCCGGGGCCGAATGTCTCATCGTAAGTCTTGAAAAAATCGAGTACATCTATCCAGTAATAGGCACGCATGATTTTTTGTTCCAGTGTGGCTTTAGGCTCTATACGGGAGAAGAAAAAATATTCGTTGCCACGTTCCAGCGTATAGTTTATTTGTGAGAAATATTGATAGAGAGACTCATAGTTCTCATCTATTTCATTATACATATCGCGTACTTCTTCGCTGGTGCTGTTGGAACTGATGAACAGTCCTTTTTGCAAGTATTCAAAGATGGATGCGGTATTATCGGGTATTTGTATATTTAAATCCATAATTCTCAGAGTGGGTATATTTTAGCATATTCATATTGATTGTGGTGTCCGAACTCGTTCCGGATTTCCAATTGGTTCTCATAAAGTGAGACAATCTGGCAGAAGAACGTGGTACGTTCCTTTTCATCCACTTCGCGATGGAAATGATATTGCAGCAGAAAGGAGAAAAGGTCACTGGCCGGCTCTCCTTTCCGGCGGGCTTCTGCCCCCGACTGCACAAAGGCGGTTACCACTTCGTCCAGATTAATCACTTCTTCGTACATGGCCTGTGTTTCCAAATCTTCTTCACTGAAAGCTCCGGCTTCATTTTTCCGTACAATTTCACGATACTTCTGATTGCTGATCACTTTCAGAATGATGGGACGCACTTCGTCACTGGCCAGATAGGTGGGAGACAGTTTGAACGATGCTTGCGTACTGCCTTCCAACAGGAGAGAACGTTCCCGTTCCATTATTTCGGACAGATTGCTCCGGGCACGTAGCTCGAACTGGTCTTGCAGATATTTTACTTTTCGTATCTTTTCTACCAGTATCACCTGATTCTTTATTTGGTTCAGGTAATTGATGATATCCTGCTGGGCACGAATCAGACTGTGAGCAGATAGTTGCAGTTCCTGCCGCAGTTCGAGCAGGATGCGGGTCAGCTCTTCGTCAGTGGCCTGGCGGAAGAAATCCCGTTCTTCGTGCAAAATCAAGTGTTCGGTAGAGTCTATCAACCGCTGGATATTGATTCGCTTCTTGTCCAGATTTTGCAGTTTGGCTATTTTTATCTGGTATGTGGGCTCGTGTTTGAAAGCATTATCAATATTGTGTTGAAGGTTGATAATGTTCCGTATCGTTACGCGTGCCAGTTTCTGAAAAGTAATCTTGATATTGCGTACATAACTTTCCTTGCGCGACTGGATCTTTTCTTTCAGGTAGTAGTCCATCAGTTCGTGCAGGTACTCTATATTTTCCTCTACGGTAGCTGTGTTGATTTCCTCGTTCGCTTCCAGCAGCAGTTCGAAGAAATCAAGGAATCGGGCATCCAGTTCCACAAAGTTTCCGTTTTGGTGTATGATTTCCTTTTCGATGAGTATCTTTAAACGATTTTCATCCTCCTTCAATAGGGCAAGTGCGTCCGAGTATCGAAAACTAAGCACTTTTCTCTTCTCAAACATCTCTACCAACAGTCCCTTGGCTACAAAAATCGTATTTATTATTTCGTGAATTGATCGGAATATATACATTGTTTTTTCTCCAAAAAAAGTCCGGCGAAGTTACTTTAAATGGTTGGAAAAACCTAGCGTTTACTGCTAAAAAGCATATATTCTTCTTTTATCTCTTCGGAAGGTGCGAAAAAAAAACAACTTTCAAGAATTTATATTACCTTTGCGGCGCAAATTTAGTAAAAAGATGAAAACGGATATTGAAATAGCACGCAGCATTGAGCTGGTTAAAATTAAACAGGTGGCTCGGGAAACCGGTATTCCTGTAGAGCACATCAGTAACTATGGGCGCTATATAGCCAAAGTGGATGAAAGTAAGATAGACGAAGAAAAGGTGCAGCAGAGCAACCTTATTCTAGTTACTGCTATCACTCCTACCAAAGCCGGTATTGGTAAGACTACTGTTTCTATCGGATTGGCTTTGGGACTGAATAAAATAGGAAAGAAAACAATTGTTGCCTTGCGCGAGCCGTCGTTAGGTCCTTGTTTCGGAATGAAAGGGGGAGCAGCGGGAGGAGGATATGCCCAGGTGTTGCCGATGGATAAGATTAATCTTCATTTTACAGGTGATTTTCATGCTATCACTTCTGCTCACAATATGATTTCGGCTTTGTTGGACAATTACCTTTATCAGAATCGTGATAATGGCTTCGGATTGAAGGAAGTGCTGTGGCGTCGTGTGTTGGATGTGAATGACCGTTCCCTTCGTTACATTGTTACAGGACTAGGACCGAAGACCAACGGAATTACCCAGGAGTCAGGTTTTGATATTACTCCTGCATCCGAAATTATGGCTATTCTGTGTTTGGCCAAGGATGAAAAGGACTTGCGTCGTCGCATTGAAAATATTTTATTAGGTTTTACTTATGACAACAAGCCTTTTACTGTAAAAGATTTAGGAGTTGCCGGAGCTATTACAGTTCTTCTGAAAGATGCTCTTTCTCCTAATCTGGTACAAACTACGGAGCATACTGCCGCCTTTGTTCATGGGGGACCGTTTGCCAATATTGCTCACGGTTGCAACTCTATTCTGGCAACCAAGATGGCTATGACTTTTAGTGATTATACCATTACCGAAGCCGGATTCGGGGCTGACCTGGGAGCGGAGAAGTTCTATGATATCAAGTGCCGTAAAGCAGGTATCACACCTAAACTGACCGTATTGGTGGTTACTGCCCGTGCATTGAAAATGCATGGTGGCGTATCACAGGATAAGATAAAGGAACCCAATCTGGAAGCTTTGAAACAGGGTATATCCAATATGGATAAGCATTTGCGTAATTTGAGATATTTCGGTCAGACAGTTGTCGTTGCATTTAACCGTTATGGGGATGATTCGGAGGAAGAAGTGGATTACATCCGTACCCATTGCGAGAAGAAAGGCGTGGGCTTTGCAGTAAACAATGCCTTTACCGATGGTGGCGAAGGGGCAGTAGAATTGGCGGAACTGGTTGTGAAAACCATTGAGGAACAACCCTCTGGGTCTTTGCAATATGCCTATGATGATGAGGATAGTGTAGAAACTAAAATATCGAAGGTGGCTTGTAATTTATACGGTGCCAGCATTATCACGTATAGTGCCGCTGCTCGTAAGAAACTGAAGCATATTGTGGAATTGGGATATGGAAATTTCCCTATCTGTATTGCCAAGACGCAGTACTCATTCTCTACCGACCCCAAAATTTACGGTGCGGTAGACAACTTTGAATTCTATGTGCAAGATATTGTGATGAATGCCGGAGCTGAGATGCTGGTAGTCATTGCCGGAGAAATAATGCGTATGCCGGGATTGCCGAAGGAACCGCAAGCATTGCATATTGATATCGTGAATGGTGAAATAGAGGGGTTGTCATAACCCCTCTTTTTTACTGGACTTATACTGTTTTACATTGACGAGATTAAACACCAGATGTAAATGGAAAGTCCGATACCTATTGCCAATCCTACAGATGACCATTTCATCTTTCAAATCTAGTAGCTCTTTTTCTCTAAATAATAACACAGATGATCATGTATTTTGCCATCATAACTTACTTCGGCTTGATGGAGCATGCCTTCGTATGTGAATCCCATTTTTTTCAATACACGTTGTGAGCGTTCGTTTTGAGGATAACAGTTCGCACTGATCAAGATTAATCCCAGCTGGTTGAAGCCATATTCCAAAACAACAGAGACGGCTTCAGACATATATCCTTTTCCCCATTGGGCTTCGTCTAGCCAATAACCTATCATTCCGGCATTTGGATTCTCTCTCTTAGGATCTGGCATAATTCCTATGGCACCTATCAGTTGTTGATTTTCCTTTTTAGTGATTGCCCATGTATCTTTTTGTGGTATAAATATTGTTTGAAGAATTTTCAACGATTCTTCAGGTGTTTCATGAGGTTTCCATCCGGCATTATTTCCTAGATTGGGATTTTGGCAACAATTAAAAACAGCTTCCATATCATTCTCTGTAAAAGGGCGTAATATAAGTCGCTCAGTTTTTATTACATGGTTTTCCACAAGGATGCTTTCCTGTTTCTCTTTATAAACACACTCTATCCGGTTTCCGTCCGGATCTAGTATCACACTTTCAAAATAACCATCTCCTGAAATGCGAGGTTCGCCTACGATAAGATATCCTTCTGTGCGTAGCTGTTCTGTCAGTGATAAAACAGCTTCTCGGTTTTCAAAAGAAAAAGCTAGATGAGTCAATCCCAATCTGTTTTCTTCTATCGGAACATTTTGTATGTCAGTCCTGCTCATCAGTTCTAATGTAGTACCGCTTTCGAATGAAACGAAGTAAGATTCGAATCCTTTTTGGGAGTTAATATATTTTTTGTTACTCGTTCCATTAAAATAGCGGACATAAAATTCTTTTAGTTTTTCCAATTGAAGTGTCCAAATGGCAATATGATGTATTTTCATGGGTAATTATTTATCTGTTATAGATATTTTTCTACGGTTTGTTTTTATTCTAGATAAATCATCTTTTTGGTCATTCCACCATCGATGATGATATTTTGTCCATTGATGAAGTCATTTTCTTCTTGACATAGAAATAAACACATACGTGCTATATCTTCCGGTTTTCCCACTCGTCTTGATGGATGTTGGCTATGATCTTCGGGGCGTAGCCTTTCGTAATCATGTGTCTGAATCCATCCTGGCGAAATGCAGTTTACGGTGATATGCAGGTCGGCAAGGGATAAAGCAAGCGCATGGGTCAGTGAATAGATTCCTCCTTTGGAAGCCGCATAGCTTTCACTACCTGGCTCGCTCATTAAGTAACGGGTGGAACAGATATTGATAATTCTGCCATACGGATGAGTTTCAGTTTGAGACTTGCGATGCAAAGCCAATATGCGTGAGGTGATAAATACAGGTCTCAGATTGACGGATAAAATTTTGTCAAAATCTTCCACACTTGTTTCTGTAATGAGAGAAAATTCGCTTATTCCTGCATTGTTGATAATGATGTCCACATTTCCCCACTTTTCAAAAAGTTCGTGCATACAGTTTTCAAGGGCTTCTTTATCACTTACATCGACATGATAGAAAATAGCTCCAGTCTCTTTGGCTGTCTGTGTTCCCAACTCTTCGTTTTTGTCACAAAAGGCGACTTGGCATTGTGAGTTGCGGAAAGCTTTCACAATGTTTTTTCCTATACCATCGGCACCTCCTGTGATGAATGCTTTTCTAGAAGGGATCGTATTATCTGTCAGTATCTTTGGTTGAGGCTTAATGGAATTTGTTTTCTTTTTTCCTTGTTTGCGGCTTTTTTCCCATGCAGCCTTTCGAGCTTCATATTGTTCGTATTGTCTTTCTATATAATTGTCTGCCATCAGTTTTGAAGTATATTTTTATCGAAATGTTATTCTTTTATTTACTGTAAAATTTACAATTCCATAAATTATGATTCCAATGAATTGTGCGGTAAAATTTTTGATTCCTATTGCTTCTATCATCAGCACCACAAAAAGAAGTTGTATGCCATAGGCAATGCCGAAAGCGGTACAAAAGAGCATTATTTGTTGCCCAAGACTATTTTGGGGATTGCTAGAGGGAAAGATCCAATATTTACTCCAGATAAAATTGTGAGTCTGAGCGATGAGGTATGCTATAATATTTGCTATTATATAGTTTTCTTTGAATGAGAAGTAACTCATCACGATCCATATCACTAGCATGGTGATAAGATAGTTTAGGGTTCCTATTGTAGCAAAACGAACTAAATGTACTGATGTTTTCATCCTTTCTCTTTATTGGTTTGTTTTACATGATAAAAGTTGTGGAATCTCAAATCTGGTAGCGCAAAAGGCAAAAGCAAAGCGGCATTAAATGTCAATGCGGAATTGGATACAGTAAGTTTGTTTAATTTAAATATACGGTATTGAAGTATTCGCTGAATAAAGTTTTGGCTATTTCCAATTGTTCTGGCGTATTTTCTTTTATTCCATTTAACTTGTATTCTTTTCCCATAGCTTCGTATTTGTGTACGCCTAATGTATGATAAGGTAATATTTCCACTCTTTGAATCATTTGATAGTGCTTGAAGTGCTCTCCTAATGCCCGTATATCTTCCTCAAAAGAGCTATAACCGGGAACCAATACATAGCGTAGCCAAAAAGGCTTCCTGTTTTTTTCAAGCCATTCGGCGGTACATATAGTTTGTTCGTTACTGCGTTCCGTCAGTTGCTGGTGGCGCGTATTATTAAATTCTTTTATGTCCAATAATACGAGATCCGTCCATTGTAGCAGTGCCTCTACTTCTTTATTCCATATACTGCCATTGGTATCTACACATATGTGGATATCTTGTTCTTTTAACCGCCGGAATAACGGAATTAATGCTTTTGCCTGCAATGTGGGTTCGCCTCCGCTGAAAGTCACGCCTCCTTTTTTACCGAAAAAAACCTTTTGGCTGACAGCCATACGTACGATTTCGTCTATTGTCGTTTCCGTACTTTCACCTTTGGTGTCAATTGTGTCGGGGTTGGCACAATAGAGACATCGGAAATTGCATCCTTGTAAAAATACGACTAAGCGTAAACCGGGACCGTCAAATGTTCCCATTGATTCATAAGAATGTACTTTGACCATAATGATTTGTTTTTAAATTGGTAAGGGCAGGTTTTAAACCCGCCCTTACGATGAATGTATAGGTGATATTACATTCTTTCGTGGAAAGAACGGCTGATTACTTCCAGCTGATGTTCACGACTCAACTTGATGAAATTTACGGCATAACCTGATACACGGATAGTAAGTTGCGGGTATTTTTCAGGATGCTCCATCGCATCTTCCAGCATTTCACGGTTTAGCACATTTACATTCAGGTGATGTGCTCCTTTGGTGAAATACCCGTCCATCATAGTTACCAGATTTTCTATACGGGTTTCCCGGTCTACTCCTAGTGACTTCGGTACGATAGAGAATGTGTTGCTAATGCCGTCTTGAGCATCACGATAACGTAGTTTGGCTACAGAACTCAATGAGGCGATGGCGCCGTTCTTGTCACGTCCGTGCATCGGGTTGGCGCCCGGAGCAAAAGCAACCCCTTTGGCACGGCCGTCAGGAGTGGCACCTGTTTTCTTGCCGTACATTACATTGGAGGTGATAGTCAGCAGTGACAGGGTAGGACGGGCGTTTTTGTATACCGGATGTTTCTTTAATTCTTCACTGAAGAAATAAACCAAGTCTACTCCCAAGTGGTCTACACGGTCGTCATCATTACCGAAGCAAGGATATGTATTTTCAATATCAAAGCCTTCGGTCAAACCTATATCATTACGTTTGGCGCGTACCTTGCCGTATTTGATGGCAGACAATGAGTCAATGGCAATGGACAAACCGGCTACACCGTATGCCAGATTGATACGCGGGTTGGTGTCAATGAATGCCATTTGGGCCTTTTCGTAATAATACTTGTCGTGCATATAATGAATGATGTTCATCGCATCATTGTACACACGTGCAATTTGCATCAGTACTTTCTTATAGTTGGACCATACTTCTTCAAAGTTCAGCAAATCCCCTGTCAAGACAGGAATATCTTTCACCATTACAGTTCCTGTATTTTCGCAACGTCCGCCATTGATAGCCAGCAGTAGCGCCTTGGCCAGATTGCAGCGTGCTCCGAAGAACTGGATTTGTTTGCCGATAGCTTGGTAAGACACGCAGCAGGCGATACCATAATCGTCACAATTACGTACTTCGCGCATCAGTGTATCATTTTCGTACTGTATGGAAGAAGTGTCGATTGAAACCTGTGCACAGAATTCCTTGAAACCCTCCGGCAGTTCCGGACTCCACAGTACAGTCATGTTAGGCTCGGGTGAAGGACCCAGATTGTACAGTGTCTGTAAGAAACGGAAAGAAGTCTTTGTTACTTTGGTGCGTCCGTCGTTAAAGCGTCCGCCGATAGATTCGGTCACCCAGGTGGGATCACCTGCAAAGATGTCATTGTATGACTGCATACGCAGATGACGGATCATACGCAACTTGATGATAAACTGGTCCACTAGCTCCTGAGCGAATGACTCGTCTATTTTGCCGTGGTCCAGATCATACTGAATATAGATATCCAGGAATGAAGATACGTTACCCAATGACATGGCTGCTCCGTCTTGTTCTTTCACGGCAGCAAGATATGCCATATAAACCCATTGAACCGCTTCTTGTGCATTGGTAGCGGGACGGCTCAGATCGAGTCCATAATATTCACCCATCACTTTTATTTCTTTCAGTGCCTTGATTTGTTCGGCCACTTCCTCACGCAGGCGGATACGGGCGTCAGTCATCGGACTGGCGATATTGCGCAAATCTTTTTGTTTTGCTTCAATCAGTCGGTCGATACCATACAGTGCCAAACGGCGGTAGTCACCGATAATGCGCCCGCGTGCATAGTTGTCGGGCAGGCCGGTTAGGAAACCGAGAGAACGGAAAGAGCGGATTTCTTCGGTATAGGCATCGAATACACCGTCATTATGAGTCTTGCGATAATGGGTGAAGATATCCTTTACTTTTTCATCTACTTCCACACCGTTTTCATGGCAGGCTTTTTCTACCACCTTGATACCACCGTATGGTTTGATGGCACGGCGCAGAAGATCGTCCGTCTGAAGACCTACAATCAGTTCGTTTTCACGGTCAATGTATCCTGCTTTATGTGAGGTGATGGTAGATACAGTTACATTATCAAGGGAACGAACTCCGTTATTGGCACGTTCTTCTTCCAGTGCCTTGAGGCATTCGTTCCACACTTTTTTAGTTCGCTCTGTGGGGCCTGCCAGGAATGAGGCATCGCCCTCATAAGGGGTAATGTTGGTCTGTACGAAGTCTGAAACATTGATTTCTTTACTCCACAATCCATCCTTAAAAACTTTGTTCATTTCCATACTGTTATTCCATTTATTAAGAGATTTAGGGCTGCAAAGGTACTTCTTTTTTGTGAACTATGTACCACTATTAGTAGGTATAATGAGAATACTTGTGCATTTTTAAGTGCAAAGTAACCGATAAATGAAAAATAGGGTCTCTTTAAATTCTGATTTATAGTATGATAGAATAAAAATAGTACATATAGAATATGCCCCATGTTTCTTGTTTCTTAATGCCAACTTATGTTGCGGATTCGAAGCTCAATTGTGATGGAGGTGGACTTTTTTAGATAAAAGGTGGCAATAAATGTGAAAAAGAGTATGGTAGGGATCCAGAGAAAGTGATGATGAAAATAGGTTGATTAAAAAACATTTTGTCAGAAAATGGTGGTTGTTTTTATATCAGTATATTATCTTTGCATTGTTTTATAGAAGTAACCATTAAGAAAGGAAACACTATGTTGGCATATACTTATATTAAACAGGGGAAATTTGAATTGGTAGAGAAACCGAAGCCTGAGTTGAAAGACTCGCGTGATGCTATTGTGCGCGTCACTCTCGGAAGTATTTGTACCAGTGACTTGCATATCAAACATGGTGGTGTGCCACGTGCCGTTCCCGGAATAACAGTGGGGCATGAGATGGTGGGTGTTGTAGAGCAGACAGGAAGTGGTGTGGAATTAGTTAAGCCGGGCGATCGGGTTACCGTCAACGTGGAAACCTTTTGTGGAGAATGTTTTTTTTGCCAGCATGGATATGTGAATAATTGTGCCGATCCTAACGGGGGATGGGCCTTGGGATGCCGGATTGACGGGGGGCAAACGGAGTATGTTCGCGTACCTTACGCTGATCAAGGCTTGAATCGTATTCCCGATTCCGTGACTGACGAGCAAGCTTTGTTTGTAGGAGATATCCTTGCTACAGGATTTTGGGCTGCTCGCATTGCGGAGATTACCGAAGAGGA
The DNA here is from genome assembly GCA_011959205.1 of Bacteroidaceae bacterium. Classification (GTDB taxonomy): domain Bacteria; phylum Bacteroidota; class Bacteroidia; order Bacteroidales; family Bacteroidaceae; genus Phocaeicola. The sequence goes on along the minus strand of BLLV01000058.1, from coordinate 4,235 downwards.
CACGGTGCTTATCATTGGTGCGGGACCTACGGGCATCTGTACTCTGCTTTGCGTGATGCTGAGGAAGCCACAGCGCATTGTTGTTTGTGAACAATCCTCCGAAAGAATCCGGTTCGTTAGGGTACATTATCCGCAGGTGGAGGTTGTCACTCCGGAGGAATGTAAGGAATTTCTATTGCAAAGTAGTGCACACGGTGGTGCGGATGTAGTTTTTGAAGTGGCAGGAGGGGAGGATACATTTCGCTTGGCATGGGAATGTGCGCGCCCTAATGCTGTCGTTGTTTTGGTGGCTCTTTATGACCGTCCTCAGACTCTTCCTCTGCCGGATATGTATGGAAAGAATTTGATCTTCAAAACCGGTGGTGTAGATGGTTGTGATTGCGCTGAGATACTTCGCTTGATAGAGGTGGGAAAAATAGATACCACTCCATTAATCACACATCGTTTCCCGCTAGATCAGATAGGAACGGCTTACCGGATTTTTGAGAACCGACAGGATGGAGTGATAAAGGTGGCTGTAGCAATGGAGACTGGAATGTAAATTAAAAACAATAAAATAGTATAATATAAGAGTGTATGCCTGTTATTGAAATATCATCATTGACACATCCCGGAGTGGATGTTTTCTGCACGTTGACGGAAGCTCAGTTACGCCAGCGTATGGAACTTGGAAAAGGATTGTTTGTAGCCGAAAGCCCCAATGTCATTAGTAGGGCTTTAGATGCAGGATATGAACCTCTTGCCCTTATGTGTGAGCGCAAGCATATCTCTGGTTGTGCTGTCCATATTATCAAGCGTTGTGGTGATGTGCCCGTTTATACGGGAGACAGAGAGTTATTGGCTACGCTGACTGGCTATGTCCTGACACGTGGTGTACTATGTGCTATGCGTCGTCCGGTGTTGCCCTCTATGGAGGAAATCTGCCGGGATGCCCGGCGGATTGTAGTCATAGACGGTGTGGTGGACACTACCAATGTCGGGGCGATATTCCGTTCGGCTGCTGCTCTAGGGATAGATGCTGTATTGTTGACGCGCAATTCTTGCGATCCGTTGAATCGCCGTGCGGTAAGGGTGTCTATGGGTTCGGTGTTTTTACTCCCATGGACATGGCTGGATGGTACGATTGGCGATTTGAACAAGTTCGGTTTCCGTACTGCTGCCATGGCGTTGACTGAAGATTCTGTCTCTATAGATCATCCCATGTTGGCGGCAGAACCTCGGTTGGCTATTGTGATGGGAACGGAGGGGGAGGGGCTTCCTCACAAAACAATCGCTGAAGCCGATTATGTGGTCCGTATCCCTATGGCACATGGGGTGGATTCGCTCAATGTGGCTGCTGCGGCTGCCGTAGCTTTTTGGCAACTTCGGACTACTTAATATTGCCACTATTGTCATTATTTGTCATCGAATAAAATATTTATTAACAATCTGCGGTCGAACAATTATTGTTGTTGCCGTGTTATATAAATGTGTTTTTCATAGTATTAGATTAAAGGTTGAAGATTGCAATCGGCTTGAGATAAGTAGTTGCATCTGAAGTAGAAGCGTCTACTATAAAAATATAAAAGAGGCTGTCTCAAAATGAACTTTGAGATGGCCTTTTTTGTGCTCGCAAAAAAATCAGGCAAGCCTTAACTTTGGCAATGCTAATAGTCCTTGATTGTTCATGGCGCAAAGGTATTACTTTACTGCAGAATAAAAGAAGGTGTCTTTTTTAGACACCCTCCTGTGGAACTTCCTTTACCTCTTTATGCAGGGGGCTGAATTAAATAATCTCAATGCCTTGCTTCCGGCATAATTCCAAACCCACATCCTTTAACTTGAATTTCTGTATCTTTCCGCTGCCCGTCATGGGGAACTCATTAACAAAGAAGATGTATTTAGGTATTTTGTAACGGGCTATCTTGCCGTTGCAAAAGTCGCGTACATCGAATTCGTTCATTTCCACTCCTTCGTGCAAGATGATGAATGCGCCTACCGCTTCTCCATATTTCTTGGAGGGGATGCCGGCTACCTGTACATCTTTTATTCCTTCCATTTGATACAGGAACTCTTCTATTTCCCGTGGATAGATATTCTCTCCGCCACGGATAATCATGTCTTTTATCCGTCCTGTAATACGATAATTACCCTCTTCGTCTTTCACCCCCAGGTCTCCTGAGTGGAGAAATCCGTTCCGGTCTATCACTTCGGCGGTTGCTTCGGGGTTTTTGTAATATCCCTTCATGGTGTTATATCCTTTGTTGCACATCTCGCCTTGTACGCCTACGGAACATTCCTCGCCTGTTTCCGGGTCGATCACTTTCACTTCTGTAAACTCGAAGTCATGCCCCACTGTGTTGCAGCGTACATCAAACGGATCGTCGATGCGGGAGGCAGTCATGCCGGGAGAGGCCTCTGTGAGTCCATACACACTGGTGACCTTCATAAACATTTTCTCTTCCACACGCTTCATCAGTTCCACCGGACAGAGCGATCCTGCCATAATGCCGGTGCGCAGACTGGACATATCGAACATATCGAACATGGGATGGTTCAGCTCGGCAATGAACATGGTAGGAACCCCGTACAAGGCTGTGCAGCGTTCCTTGTGGATGGAGGCGAGCACCAGCAGCGGGTCGAAACGCTCCACCATCACCTGTGTGCATCCATGGGTAAGGCAGTTCATGGTGGCCAATACCACTCCGAAGCAATGGAACAGGGGCACACAGACGCATAGTTTGTCATCGGAGGTGAATTTCATGTGCTCGCCTGTCAGGAAACCATTGTTGCTGATGTTGTAATGGGTAAGCATGACTCCTTTTGGGAAACCGGTCGTGCCCGAAGTGTACTGCATGTTTACCGTGTCGTGGCAGTCCACCTTCGCTTTCGCTTCCAGCAGCTCATCATCGTCTATGTTACATCCCAGAAGCAGAATCTCGGAAGTGTTGTACATGCCCCGGTATTTTTCGGGACCGATGTAAATCACGTTCTTCATGCAGGGGAAGCGTTTGCTCTTCAGATATCCGCGCTGGCTGGTCTTTAGTTCGGGCAGCATGGCGTAGACCATGTTCACATAGTCGTCACTGCCACGGTCACCGTTCACGATACACAGTGTGTGCATGTCCGAGTTCTGACAGAGATATTCCAGTTCCGCCTGTTTGTAGTTGGTATTTACAGTTACGGCCACAGCGCCGATTTTGGCGCAAGCGTATAGAAAAGTCAGCCAGTCGGGCACATTACCTGCCCAGATGCCTACGTGGGTTTCCCGCTTCACACCGATGGCGAGCAGTCCTTTGGCCATGTGGTCCACACGTTCGTTGAATTGTTGCCAGGTGAAGCGTAGGTTCCGGTCAGAATATACGATATATTCCTTATCGGGGGTGGTGAGGGCCCAATGTTCGAGCCAGTCACCCAGGGTTCTCGTGCTTAATTCCATCATAAATCAAATAGGGGTATAGATAACGGCCAGTATTTTGGCGGCTTGTCCTTGATATCCGTGTACGTGATGCGGAACGATAGAATCATAATAAATACTGTCTCCGGCTTCAATCAGATGGCATTTTTTACCGTGGCATACTTCGATGGTGCCTTCCATGACATAGATAAACTCTTCGCCTTCATGAGAGGAAAGCGAGAAGTGGGTTTCCTCTGTCGGCTCCACGTCCACGATGAAAGGTTCCATGTGCTTGTCCGCTTTTGATTTTGACAGTGAGTGATAGCGCATGTGTGTACGCAGATCCATCGCATTGTTCGAGAAACTGATGGTGTCCTCACTCTCTTGTTTCCGGCAGATTACTGCCCCTTGTTCTTCCTGGTCGTCCAGAAAAGTGCCCAGACGTACTCCTAACGCACGGGCTATCTTGATGAGGGGAGCCAATGAGGGAAGATCTACATTGTTCTCTATTCGTTCTATTTGTTCTTCGGCAAGACCCGAGCGTACGGCCAGTTCGGCTACACTGATTTCTTTTGTTTCACGTAGTGATTTTATTTTCTCACCAACAATCTTTGTGCTGTCCATGGTTTGTTTTTAATAAGTTTTCAATGTATAAAGTGCAAATATATAATAAAAAAAAGAATCGGAGTGCCTATTTTGTTTTGAATATATAAAAAAGGTAGATTAGTGACGAATTGTCGGTCATTTATCATTAACCGCCGGTAAGTTTCGAATATTTGTGTTTTTGTTTTATCTTTGCAAATGGAAGTTACGAAAAGAGTGTAATTTATTGGAAATGAGCGTAGGTTAATTGCTCATG
>BLLV01000057.1 GCA_011959205.1 Bacteroidaceae bacterium | reverse complement strand
GAAGGAGGTGTGCCCTTTCTTTGTCCCCCATTTTATAATGACCAGTCCGATAATGACTGCCGCTACGATACCGAAGGTGGCGGCAGTCATGGCTAGAGTCAGAATCTCGTCATATCCGAACTGGCTGAAAGCCTGTCCGATGGCTGCCGCTGTACCGTGCCCGCCGCAATAACCGCTTGGCATAGTGATGCCGAAGGCAGGATTCAAGGGCCATATTTGGTTCAGGACAAGCAATCCCAACAGTCCCCCGAAAGCCCATTGCAACAACATTCCTGCCTGTGAATATGCCCACATGCTGCCTATATTGGCACCATCTCCTTTGGCTGCCTTTTGTGAGGTGAGAGGGAGGGCGCCGAAAATGAAGGTTATCAATATGCCGGCATAAGTTCCTGTTTGGGTGGAGAGAGGAAGGATGCCGAATCCGTGAGGCCCCAAGGCTAGCCCCATAAACCCGGCCAAGAGGCTGGGGGGGATGAACAGTTTTTGAATGAATCTTATTTTTACTCTTGTGAGTTTGCCGATCAGTAATAACACAGAAATAATGCCTACATCGACAAAGAGTGTCCAAGGAGTGAAATCTGTCATAGATAGATGATTGTTTCTAAAGGGTAAAGTTACGGATATTTATTGTATGATGAAGGATTTTGGGCAAGGAAAAACATTTCAGAGATTTTTTAACAGGCTCTAACCCATGATCCAAAAGCTTGGATCAATGGGTTAATATTTTTTCCGAAAAGGGAAACAGGCACCATCCATCCGATTCATTTTTCCGGATAATTAGGTCCATAAAGCATCGTCTTCTCCCTTACTACCAATTGTCCGTCTTTTATAAACTCCTCACCGCGTTCGCTTAAATGACGGATCATTTCATTACGCATTTCCTCCAATTGCTTTTTATACTTTTTATCATTGACGGCGTTATGCAATTCCTGGGGATCCTTGGTCAAATCAAATAACTCTTCAGCACCGGTGTGGATACGCCATACGTATTTTATTTTTCCATCGGTCAATGCACACCAATAATTATCATCACTATAGCAGGTGGCATGTTCCAGATCCAAATATTTGCGCCAGTTTGTTTCTGTACCTTTGGCCAGTGGTAGCAAAGAACGCCCGTCCATATCAGCAGGGATGGTCACATCGGCTACATCAAGGAAAGTAGGAAGAATATCGCGCAATTCCACGGGGGCGTCTATTTTTCCCGGTGCTATATGGTCGGCTGCAGGCCATTTCACGATATATGGCACATGAGTGGAACCTTCGTATGGATAGGTCTTTCTCCAATGATAATGATCGCCCATCATGTCACCATGGTCGGAAACGAAAATAATCAGTGCGTCATCATACATGCCCTTTTTTTTCAAGGTTTGGATGACTCTGCCTATCTGTTCGTCAATGAACGTGATATTGGCATAATAATGCCGTTTGGAGTTACGTGCGTATTCATTGCCGAAATTACCGTATGGAGCGTCTTGCGCCGCTTTTTCAGGATCTAGTTTCTTGGCGTATTTGTCACACCAGTCTCCGATAGCAGGATCGGGCACCGGGGCATTTTTATATATATCCAGATATCTTTGTGGTGGATCATACGGACTGTGCGGACGGGCAAAAGAGACTTTCAGAAATAACGGTTTGTTGCTCGGGTCATAGTTATTGATAAGTTCACAGGCCATTTCGCCTGTCCAATAGGTGGGATGGAGGTTTTCGGGCAGTTTATAGATGCTTGCCGTATGGTCGTTCCAGCCTATACCGGTGGCGTCAGGATTCCTTCCGGGAGCTTTTGTTTGGAACCATTGGCGGTAATCACTGGTAAAATTCTCGTCCTCCACGCGTCCGCTCTCATCCAGTAAAGTGCCTTCAAATCCATGTTTTACCCGTTGGGGATGCCAGTGCATTTTTCCTATTCCGAAAGTATAATATCCGGCATCTTTCAGCATCTGCGGCATTTCGTATGTATATTCAGGAGATACTTTCCCGTATCCCAACAAGCCATGATGCCAAGGAGAAAGTCCGGTCAGCAGGCCTGCACGTGCCGGAGTACTGCTTGGGCAGGAGGAATAACCATTCATAAATAATGTTCCCTCGGCAGCCAATGCGTCCAGGTTGGGGGAGATGACCGCGTCGTTTCCCATACAGCCCATGGCATCGGCTCGTTGTTGGTCAGTCATTATCAGTATGATGTGAGGATGTTTTTGTGCGTATGCAAAAGATGAGCACAATCCGGCTGTGACAGCCAGTGTACATTTCAGGTTGGTTAGAATATTCATGTTTATAGGTTTTTCATAATGTTACTCCGACAAAGGTAGAAAATTTTTGGTAATCTTGGGTCATAAATGGTGATGGTTAAAGTAGAAATGCATTAAATTGAGGTCTTGTTTTGTGTCTACAGCAGTATAGGCTTGCACGTTAGTATGTATGAAGCTACACGTTAGTATGTGCGGGCTTATACATACTAACGTATAAACCCGCACGTACTAACGTGTGGAAAAGGTCATAAAAAAGGCTTGTCCAGCAATGAACAAGCCTTTTTTTATATACATGTATCAGAGATTATTCACCCCAATTCATAGCTTCCATGCGTTTGTAAGAAGCGTAACGTTTCTTAGCCATCTCTTCGCAAGCAGCGAACAGGTCGGCAGCTTCGGCAGGATACTGCTTCATTACAGAAGCGAAACGAACTTCGTTCTTCAAGAAATCTTGGAAACCTTCCCACTTCGGTTCTTTAGAGTCGAGCATAAACGGATTTTTGCCTTCTTCTTCCAAAGCCGGGTTGAAACGCCACAAGTGCCAGTAACCGCATTCTACAGCCTTGGCCTCTTCAGCCTGGCTCTTGCCCATACCGGCTTTCAAACCGTGGTTGATACATGGAGCGTAAGCGATAACCAATGACGGACCGGGGTAAGCTTCTGCTTCACGGATAGCTTTCAAAGTCTGAGCCTGGTCGGCACCCATAGCGATCTGAGCTACATATACGTAACCGTAAGTAGTAGCGATCATACCAAGGTCTTTCTTGCGTACACGCTTACCTGAAGCAGCGAACTTGGCGATAGCACCCAGCGGAGTAGCCTTGGATGACTGGCCACCGGTGTTAGAGTAAACTTCAGTATCCAATACCAGGATGTTTACATCTTCCCCGGAAGCAATCACGTGGTCCAGACCACCGTAGCCGATATCGTAAGAAGCACCGTCACCACCGATAATCCATTGGCTCTTCTTGATCAAGTAGTTCTTGAATTCAGCGATTGTAGCGCAGTTTGCACATTGATCTTTAGCAGCTTCTACCATCGGGATAATCTTTTCGGCAGCAGCTTTGCTCTTTTCTGCATCGTCTTTACCGTCAATCCATTCCTGGAATGCTTCTTTGTATTCTGCTGGGCAAGTATCGCTGGCGATAGCATCCTTCATGGCAGCCTCGATACGGGCACGAAGTTTCTTGTCAGCCAAAGTCATACCCAGACCGAACTCGCAGAAGTCTTCGAACAAAGAGTTAGCCCAAGCAGGACCTTGACCCTTTTCGTTCTTAGTATAAGGAGTGGAAGGAACAGAACCAGAGTAGATGGAAGAACATCCGGTAGCGTTAGCAACCATTTCACGGTCACCGAACAACTGAGAAATCAGTTTCACATACGGAGTCTCACCACAACCAGAGCAAGCTCCTGAGAACTCGAACAACGGAGTAGCGAACTGAGAATTCTTCACGTTGGCTTTGATATCTACCAAGTGTTGTTTGCTCTTTACGTTCTTAGTGCAGTATTCCCAGTTGGCAGCCTGAGGCAACTGGCCTTCCAGGTGCTTCATTGTAAGAGCTTTGCCACCCTTCTTCGGGTTACCCGGACAAACATCGGCACAGTTACCGCAACCCAAACAGTCGAGTACGTCAACCTGGATACGGAATGTCATGCCGTCGAACTGCTTGCCTACAGCCTTCAGTGTCTCGAAGTTTGCACCCTTCTGTTCTTCAGCGTCAAGTACGAACGGACGGATAGCAGCGTGAGGACAAACGTATGCACACTTGTTACACTGGATACAGTTTTCGGCGTTCCATTCAGGTACGAATGCAGCCACACCACGTTTTTCGTATTGAGCAGTACCTTGTTCCCAAGTACCGTCTTCGATACCCTTGAATGCAGATACCGGCAGCAAGTCACCGTCCTGAGCGTTGATAGGACGAACTACTTCGTTGATGAAAGCAGGATCGTTGTTGGCTGCAGCAGCTTCCACTTCCAGATCAGCCCAAGCCGGATCAACAGCCAGTTGTTTGTATTCACCGCCACGGTCTACGGCAGCATAGTTCTTGTTTACTACGTCTTCACCCTTCTTGCCGTATGACTTAACGATGAATTTCTTCATCTGTTCTACTGCCAGATCAACAGGGATAACGCCTGTGATACGGAAGAATGCTGATTGCAGGATGGTGTTGGTACGGTTGCCCAAACCGATTTCCTGTGTCCTTCCACACTGTCCACCGTTATCACCC
>BLLV01000056.1 GCA_011959205.1 Bacteroidaceae bacterium | reverse complement strand
ATAATAGAAAAACTTTAAATTTATAAATTTAAAAAACTAAAATTGGTTATACATATTAAGTTCATTATAAACAGCTTAGCTAGTTTATTACCTGTAAATGCTGGTTCCTCCTTTCTCTTGACTGATATGATAAAGGCGATACCCCCACCATACGGCTGAAAGCCGAATAGAAAGCACTCTTCGACGCAAAACCACAACTACTGGGAAGTTCATTCAACGCACAACGGTCGGAACGAAGAAGCTCCTTAGCATATTCCACACGGTAACCATTCACAAGCTCTTTCAGATTGCAACCAAAGTACTTGTTCACTACATTACTCAGGTAAGTCTGGTTTGTCTCAAGCAGGTCGCTCAGCTTTTTCAAGGAAAGCGAGGTATCCAGAAATACCTGACGTATCTCAAGCTGGTACAATATACCTTTATATATATGGCAGTCCACCTTACGAGCGTCCGCTTCCTTTCCGGCAAACTCTTCCTTCCATTGCCGCTCGGCAGCCTTGAAAAGCAAAGTCCGTTGCCGCTCGGAAATGGCAGTCGTTTTTTTACGTCGTAGAAATAGATATTCCATCTGCTTTATGTTGTTTTCATTTAATTTCACAGCTTCAAGAACCAAGGTTGTCCCATATATAAAAAGGTCTTAAAAGCTATTTTTTTGTAGATCTCTTAGTAAGAGATATATTAATAACCCACTAATACCCTTCATTAAGCAGCTAGTTTTCAAGCAATTAAATACAAGAAAAGTTTTTATCCTGTTCATACGATGGCATTTTGTGTGTTTACAACATTCCAAAACCAGACTTTCAGAAATATATCATTCATTGGTGCCGGAAGATCCGTTCAATCTCTGAAAAAGAATATTCGGGCAAGAAATGCCCTGGTATGACTTTTGATAAAAGTTATGTAGAAAAGTAAGTTAAGTTCGTGGAGTAAGTAAGTTAAGTAACTTGGCAAAGTAAGTTAAGTTCGTGGGGCAAGTAACTTAAGTAACTTTTCCAAGTAAGTTAAGTTACTTAAAAAAGCGTACCGGCTTCGCCCGGCAAGCATTATGTATAAAATAAATCCGGGCTGCACTTTCAACGAATATATGATCCACACCTACCAATTGCAGAAGATGCAGGCTTTTCTCCACATGTTCCGTATAAGCGTTAGGCGCTGTCTGCCGGTAAGTACCGGAACCAATGATGATAGCCTCATGATTGGGAATCATGGTGATATTGGTAAACTTGCCGTCATCCGACAAGATCTTATTAGACGGTTTTACGAGCTTACAACTGCTGTTATTAGATGCCGGGAACACATAAATCAAAGAAATCTTCAAAATATCACAGCTTAAAGAAAATGAACAGAGTTGTATAGTAATGAATAAAAAAGAAGGTGCATCGTGCATTACGACACACCTCCTTCCCTGATATAGAACTTAACCCCGAAAGATTATATATCTTACAAGTGTAACATATATAACGATGGCACCTGAAGATCTATCATGTGTCACGGCATCTTTTATGAATCAAGATCATGATCAAACCGGTCAGGTATCATTCAGCTACAACTTCAATTACACGACTGTTGAGCTTCCGTGCAGTAAACAGATTCAATCCTACATTCATCAAGAATTCTCCTGAGAAAACCTTACCATTACCCGATAAAGAAGAGTTGCCCCCGGGCATCAAGTTGATTTCTTTCACACGATACATTTTGTCCGCATCAAGCCCCTGCAAACGCACCGGCAATGTTTTTTCCGCATAACGGGGATGAATATCGAAAGCAAATACCACTGCTTTATCCTTATCTTTGCCCACATACATAGTGGAGGTATGATTACTGCCATAGGGAGATACCAAACGGTACATATCGCCTTCCAAGACGACCGGTTTCAAACGGTTATAATTCTGTACGGCAGCACGGCAATAAGCCTCATCATCCTTACTCATATCCGCTAATTTTATATCAAAGCCGAGTTTACACATCATAGCCACATCCGTACGGAATTTCACGCTGGTATTCTTATTCCAGGTCGTTACATGCGCACACATTGTCTTGGCCGGGAATACCTGTGAGAATCCCCACTGAATAAATAAACGTTCAATGGGATCGGTATTATCACTAGGCCAGAATTCTGTAAAATATTTCAAGGCTTCATAGTCCGAACGCCCACCGCCACCGGAACAAAGCATCATCGGCAGATCAGGATATTTTGCTTTCACACGCTCCAATACATTATACAGTCCACGCACATAATCAATATACAAATGTGACTGTTTGTCTTTCAAGTAAACAGAGTAAATATTCGTAATAGGGCTATTGCAATCCCATTTGAAGAAGGCGATATCAGGATATTTTGTCATCAAATTATCCACGACTCCGAATACATAATCCTGTACTTTCGGGTTGCTCAAATCCAGTACCAACTGGTTACGGAAATAATACTCGTCACGGTTCGAAAGATGAATCACCCAGTCTTTGTGCTTTTCATACAGCTCACTCTTAGGATTCACCATTTCCGGTTCAATCCAGATACCAAACTTTATACCTTTTTTCTTGGCAGCTTCCGTCAGGTAACCAATGCCATGAGGAAGCTTGCCAGCCGTCTCATCCCAGTCACCTAACCCTTGGTGATCACTACTGCGCGGATACTTGTTGGCAAACCAACCATCATCCAACAAAAACATATCCACACCCAGTTCTACCGCATCATCCATCAGCTTCACCAATTTCGCTTCATCAAAATCAAAATAGGTGGCTTCCCAGTTATTCAACAAAGTCATACGAGTCCGGTCCCCATCCTTTACCTGATACTTACGGGCCCAGTCATGGAAATTACGGCTAGCCTGCCCTTTACCTGTAAAACTGTAAGTAAAATAAAAATCGGGAGTACGGAAGATTTCATTCGGTTTCAGAGTATATTCCGAAGCATACGGATTGATTCCTGATATAACACGGAGTTCATTCTTGTTGTCCACCTCGAATACAAAACTGAAATTACCTGTCCAGCCTAATGTTCCGACCAACACTTCACCTTGGTTCTCTTCTGATTTTCCGTCCAATGAAAGTTGGAAAAAAGGAGAGCAGAACATATTGGCACGTGCTCCCAACTTAGTGTCAATCGTTTTCTTGCCAAATTCCAAAGGCTGTTCCTTCACATGCGCCTCACTGGCCCAGTCTCCCGAGAATTCAGTCAGGAAATAGTTGGCACGATTCAAGTGCAACATGGAAGACGCGTACTTATGAAGCTGCACAGGTTTCTTTTCCCGATGACTGATTTCAGTGAAAGTCTTTATTAGATTTTCTTTCTGGTAAGCCACATAATGAAGTTTTACAGTTACAGGATATTTATCATCCTGCATAGTAATCACTACTTCATCTACCCCCGGCGACACTTGATTCCGAGTATGAGATACATATTTTAACAAAGTAGAAGGATTGCCGTCATTATGCACTATATGAATAGCCGGTTCAAAATAATCTTCCATGCCATGAGTAAGATATGCTTCGCTGCCCTGCGGCAAGTGGGCAATATCTGTAGCATGATTCAACCTCTTTCCCAAATAACTTTGATATAGACGTCCATTATCACCAACCCGGTAAATAAGGTCTACATTTTCTGTACTAATTTTAATTACTGGCTTATCCGCCGCCTTTAACATAAATGATATGCATAAAAAACATATCAAGAAGAGCAATCTTTCTTTCATGGTATTATTCATCGATTAAAATTATAGTGCAAAAAGCCCAATTTTAAAATTCACTCTTCAAATATACCATAAAAACACTAATACTCAATTTCTTTTTTAAATGAATTTTTATCCTTATGATTATCCCGACATCTCCAATCCCTCTTAATGTAAAAAAATCATAAATTCAGGAATGTTACCCCAATTACCGTATTCTTTTCACCTATTTTCTTATATTTGTAAATTATTCCATCACACAAACGTAAAAACAAATGGACCAGACCTTACTAAAATACTGGAAAACTTGTCTTCAAGATGCAGAGCGCAAAGCTATTGCTCTCAAAGGACCACGAATCACCCTAAACATTGGTGACAAGATACTTAAATTCATTCCTCTCAAAAGTATTCCTGTTATTTTCCCTGATTGGAAAGCAGAAGACAGCAATGAAAAACAAAAAGTAATGATTGCTCCTTGTATTCTTTTGCCCGAATTTGAAAACGGCTGGACTTCCCAATCTGAAAATATCCCTTCTTGATTACTGCCACCATGTTGCCTGACGGCAAACTAACCGTATGCGAGAACGAATCAGACAGAATCCCAATATTTATTCGTAAATTTTTGGAGCCTAATGCAGCCAATGACCGCACTATAGCTTCTCTTTCAAAAGTAGATCAACTACTATCCAATTTTAACACTGAAGAAACAAAATGGGAGGCCTATTGGCAAGCATGCGAGCAGCTTTTCAAGAAAGCAACCGGCAAAACTTTCAGCGCAATGAATTACTATGATAATCCAGAAATCATTATCATAAAAGCCTCCGAGCGCAATATGGCACAGCCCATAATCACACTATATGACAAACTCTTAAAAGATGACAATACCACTCCACATCCCCTGTTGAATTTATTAATACAAACAAAATCTGCTAACGCTCTTCCTATTCCAACTAACCGGAAAGTATATTGCAACCAAGAACACTGGGCACAAATGAGTAGCGACTTTCCTTTGTCCATATCTCAACGCGAAACACTAGCAATGTACACAACACCGGAATGTGCTGATATTTTTGTCGTCAACGGTCCTCCGGGAACAGGAAAAACCACTTTTCTGCAAACTGTCATCGCAAACAGACTTGCTCATAATATTCTAAACAATCCGGAAGAGCCGGAAATTATAGTTGCAAGTTCAGCTAATAATCAGGCAATCACCAATATCCTGAAGGATTTCAAAGCGGAAACAACCAATGACACAACACATCCCCGGTTGTCCAACCGCTGGCTACCCGAACTGGATACATTAGGCTTATATCTGTCAGGGAAAAAAGAGCTGCAACAACAGTACAAAATGATGTTCAATCCCAAAGGGGATGGATTTCCGGCAGCATACGATACACCTGAACGTCAAGAAGAGTACAAACAATTCTATCTGCAATGCTTCAATCACTTTTTCAAGAAAAACTATCAAGACGAAACAAAATGCCGGCAATTTCTCCGTAAAGAAATGCAAGCCCTCCAAAAAAAGATTATTCTCTGTATCCAAGCTGCCGAAACAACAGAATATGGAAACCGGAAGGAAAACAATATATTACAGAAGTTTATCCGCAAATTCCATGAGCCATTACCCTCCTACGACAAAGTAATAGAACAGTGGACTTTGACAGAAGAATTCAAAGAACGTTACGAAAAAATAAGTTCCAACCCTGAGTATGGCAACTTACCTTATACAGAAGACATGGCAGTAAGGCTGGATATCAGCTATCGGTATCAAATGTTCTGGTATGCCATACATTATCGGGAAGCCGAGTTTATTCACCGGTTAAGCAGGTGCGATGAAGGCAAACAGCGCACACAAGAAGCCTATACCCAAAGATTAAAACGTTTGGCTTGCGTAATGCCTGTTTTCATCTCTACTTTCCATTCTCTACCCAAGTATATGACCTATGCGGAGAACGGAAAATGGGATATTCCTTTATACAATGGAATAGATCTGTTGATTGTAGATGAATCCGGACAAGTTTCACCCGAACTTGCCGTTCCCTCCTTCAGTTTGGCCAAGCAAGCGATTTTAGTAGGTGATATTCAACAAATAGAGCCTGTATGGTCCATTTCTGATGAATATTCATTCATTAATTTAAAGAATCTGGGCATTGTTTCCAACCAGTCCTCGGAAAAATACCGTTTTTTAGAAAACAATGGTTTCCTTTCTTCTTCCGGAAGTATAATGAAACTGGCACGTAAAAGCTGTAATTTTACAGTAAAAGGTGAAAAAGGAGCTTTTCTGACCGAACACAGGCGATGCGTAGATTCCATTATTGCCTATTGCAATGATTATGTTTACCACGGCAGGTTACTTCCTAAAAAAGGTAACGAAGTAAAATACAAGTCCCTCCCTTCCAAAGGATATGTACACATCAACAGTTACAGCAGCCCTGGAAAAACAGGAAGTCGCCTCAACCGGGCTGAAGCGGAAGCCATTGTCTGTTGGCTGGAACTGGAAAAAGATAATCTGGAAAAGACCTATAAAAAGCCTATTCATGAAATTGTAGCCGTAGTAACTCCTTTTAAAGCCCAAGAAGCCGAAATACGGCATCAAATACAAAAAATATCAGGAAATGAGAAATATAAAGATATGATCATCGGCACAGTACATTCCCTGCAAGGTGCCCAATGTCCGATTGTTCTTTTTTCAACAGTCAACTCTCCCGAAGACTATTCTCTTTTTATGGAGCGTGATGGAAAATACAATATGCTCAATGTAGCGATATCGCGCGCTCAGCATCATTTCATTGTTTTTGGCAACATGAATATTTTCCATCCGGAAGAAAACACCCCGGTAGGAAATATGGCTAAATGGCTTTTCGATGATCCATCCAACGAGATTTCCAACAACTTTATTTACCAACAGGAAGTTCCGCTGTGCACCTACCACCCCACCCTTCGTCTGTCCACCACAGAAGAGCATATCCAGGTTCTGCACCAAGCTTTTGAAAAAGCAAGACACCGTCTGCTGATTGTATCTCCATTCATATCTATCCACGCCATAGAAAACGACCAGTTGGTTCCGCTGATACGCCACACGGTACAACGAGGAGTGGATGTCACAGTCTACACCGATTCGTCTCTAGATTATGATACGAAAACCAATCAGTTGCTCAGCCGTGCCGAAGAGGGACGGAACATATTAATAGAAAATGGCGCAACCCTCATTGAAGTAAAAGGTATCCACAATAAATCATTGGCCATTGATAACCATACACTTATAGAGGGTTCTTTCAACTGGTTATCTGCCAACCGCCATAAAGAATATTCCCGCCACGAATGTTCCATAGTTGTATCATCTGTTCAAGCCGATGAGTACATCAACAATCTGATGAAGGAACTAGAAAGCAGAGAAAAAACCTTTCAATCCCTATCTAAGCCTACAATCAATCTTGACATTGACCAAAAATATCCGGGGTTCTTTACAAAAGAATCTTTTAATGATTGTACAGAAGAAGATATTTGCCGTATAAAACAAAAAGTCCAAGAGTTAGGCATTCAGAAAACAGTCCTTCCACCTTATATCCATAAACAACGTGAAACTTTCCCACGTGCTTATGAACCTTGGTGCACAGAAGAAAAGGAAATTATATGTGAGTTGATGCAAAAGACCAATCATCTTTCTATTTTTATAGAATGTCTGCAACGTACAGGACAAGCAATTCAAATTCAGATAGAAGGCAAAAACAATTGATTATAACCCTGAACTGATATCCTTTTTATGATATTCGGGAAACTTGGGAAACAAGAATCAGTCCCTATACGGAAGAGAGGAAAAGACAAATTACTTTTTGCCTTTTCCTCTCTTCCGTATAGCATATGCAACTCCTGCCCAGAGTTCCTTATTTTTTGGAATACATCCAGGTCCATTTATGCCAAAGACTCTCTAACGGTCCCTGCTTATGTCCTTTCAACCACCATTTGCAGAACTGTACTTGCAACAAAAAGAGTACAAAACCAACCAACAAACTCAACGTATATCCACAGTACGGAGCCAGATAAAGTCCGAAAGGGAAATAAATAATAGCTCCGGCAATAGATTGGGTGATATAATTGGTCAGACTCATCCTACCATAATAACGAAGATTTGATACAAAATTCTTGAACCTATCCCGTTGATAAAGCAATACAAAAGAAGCAACCAGTACAAATGTAAAAGCGAACTTTCGCCACATATCAAAAGCAGTTCCGGCAGTCTGGCGAATGAGTTCACTGTCACTAGCCATAATCAACTCTTTCAGTTGGAAAAGCGGAGCAAAAGAGATAGCGGAAATGATAAGAGCCTTCACCCAAAAACGAGTATGTTTTTCGGAAGTTACAAATAATTGTTTGCGTCCGATATACAACCCCATCAAGAACAAGCCGGCAGTCTGCCAAAAACGCCCTGCTCCCAGAGCCAAATATAGACTGGCTTTCTGACCAAAGGTCATATTCTTACCCAAAAACTCCCACAAATTCCCCTCTTTGGTATATTCCGCCACTTCTTTATACATCGCGCCCACTCCCCAATCGGGCAAAGTATGAGAAGGATCAAACAGACCTACTATATAATGATACCACTCAACGGGCTGCAATAGAAACAAAATAGCCGTAACAAGTATGGCACAGTCACTCCACTTGCGCACCACGAACAATACGATTCCCACTACCGAGAACAGCAACAACACATCTCCTGCCGGAAAAAAAGCTGCATTCAGCGTAGCAAAAGCTACCAATAACAGCAAACGCCACAGAAAACGATAACCAAAATCTTTTCCTTTACGCTGTTGGTTAGCCGACTGAATATAAAATGTAAATCCAAACAGCAAAGCAAAAATGGCATACGATTTTCCAGCCAATAAAGTAAATGTAACATTGAATACCCCGTCATTCAGTATATTCAACCATGCAGGCTGGTCTACCGGATAAACCGGAAAGATGAAATGCTCCAAACTATGCACTAAAAGAATTGCCATGACTGCAAATCCCCGTAAAGCATCCACCACCTCAACGCGTGGCAGTTTTTCTGATAATTGTTTTTCCATGCACTAGTTATTATTGTTTATTTAAAATTCGTTTTACCCAGCGGTTGGCCGGTTTCTCAAAATAATAATAAGAAAGCAGACTCAGCCCGATAGTGACTGCAAAGATAAGCGGAATACTGATATACAGACTGATATGCCAATCGTATGTTTGCGCCAACTGCACATAAGCAAATAATATCCACTATACTCTCCTCTTCGGTGCTATTCCTGCTCTACATATCCGGGGGAGCGGTGAGCAACATTGGATAATAGACTACAGACAATATCATCAGAGTTTTGACAACTCTTACCAAAAACTGTATATTAAAAAGAGAAACTGATTTCCTACAATATTTCCTTTAAATTCCAAGCCTGTATATGCCTGACCCCTTCATTGGAAGGGAATTGTACCTCATCCATGGAAACGACATATTTTTCATAATTATCACCTATCGTCAGCAAAGGAGCATATTCCCGTTCCATGGTTTGTGCCGTTTCCAACATGTAAGTTGCTTGAAGATAAATCACTCTATCGTCCTTCATAGCAACAAAATCAACTTCTTTATCCCGAAAAGAACCTGTATATACAATATAGCCTAAACGACGAAGTTCCAAATATACTGCATTCTCCAACAAATACCCGACTCCATAAGCAAAGCCCGGATAAAGAAAATTCTTAAAGGACAAGTCATTCAGATAATACTTGCAATTACCTGCCACCACATCCTTTCCTTTTATATTGTAACGTTCTGTTTTATAAGCAAGAAAAGCTTCTTCTATATAACCTAGATAATTAGATAAGGTATCATAACTCACCTTCCGGTTCTTGGATTTAAAGAAATTAACAATATGCTGAACGGAAAACAGATTGGACGCATTATTCACCAAATAAATAAAAATATCATCCAATAACCTTACATCACGAACGGGTTTACGCTTCACTATATCACGCAACAAAATCGTATCTTTCACAGAAGCGACGTACTGTTTTTCTGACTCGACAGTGGGCAGGTTGTACAATTCGGGCAAACCGCCTTTCTGTAAATAGGCCAAATAAGAAGCCCGACCGGCAGGTTGCTGCATCAACTGTAAATATTCAGCATAACTATAGGGGAATATATGAAATTCTACATAACGTCCCGACAAAAGAGTGGCAAGTTCACTGGAAAGCATTTTAGAGTTAGAACCGCTGATAAACAATTCACTCTCTTCGACAAAGTCTTGCGAATGGGAGTTTACAAACCTTTCCCAGCCATCCACATTTTGAATTTCATCGAAAAACAAATATACTTTTCCTTGCGGTTTAAGCTTTTCCCGATAAAAACGATACAGACTTTCCAATGCTTTATAATCATCAATAAAATCAAATTCCAGATACTCCTTATTTATATATAGGATATTAGCCGGATTTACTCCTCGTTCCGAGACAAGACTTGAAGCAATTTGCCTGAGAATATAACTTTTGCCCGAACGACGTTGTCCTATAAGTACCTTCACCAAGTTATTCCCCACAAAATTGCCAATCTTGTCGGTATAAGATTTCCGTTCCAGTCCCAATTGATACGTATTTCCACCCCAAAGGTTATACTTTTCTAAAGCTTTCCATTTATCGTCCATACTCGAATCTTTTCCCACAAAGATAGTTTTTTTCGAGTATAATCGAAAAAAAAGCACTGTTTATTTCTTTTTTCGAGTATAATCGAAAAAACGTATCTATCTCAAACTGAATTAAAGAAAACGAATACAATCCGGCAGTATGTAAAATTTAACAAATTACTTAAACAAGCAAACTATTATTTTCCTACATTTGTTACCAGTGAAACTTTAAATACGAAAGAACATGAAAGCAAATCCTGTATTTAGTTTATACATCCCTACCAAATTAGTATTTGGCTGCGGAGAAATCAAGAAATTATCCAGTGAAAAATTACCGGGAAAAAAGGCACTGGTCGTCATCTCATCCGGAACTTCCATGCGGAAATATGGATATTTGGAGAGAGTACTTGCCCAATTAAGACTGAATAATGTAGAAACACTGGTTTACGATAAAATCCTTCCCAACCCCATCAAAGAACACGTCATGGAAGCAGCCGCCATCTGCCGGGAGGAAAAGTGCGACTTTGTAGTAGGACTGGGAGGCGGAAGTTCCATCGACTCCGCCAAAAGTATAGCTGTTATGGCCTGCAACGACGGTGACTACTGGGATTATGTATCAGGGGGTAGTGGTAAAGGACGCCCTGTTACCAAAGCACTTCCCATTATCGCCATCCCTACCACCGCCGGAACCGGAACGGAAATGGATCCATGGACAGTGATTACCCACGAAACGGCTCAAGAAAAGATAGGCTTCGGTTGCCAGCTGACTTTCCCTACCTTATCTATTGTAGACCCAGAACTGATGGTTTCCATTCCCCCGCACCTCACCGCCTATCAAGGGTTCGATGCATTCTTCCATGCCGCAGAGGGTTTTATCGCCAATTGTGCAACACCCATCAGTGATCTTTACGCCTTAGAAGCCATCCGTCTGATCTACAAATATCTGCCAGTAGCCGTAGCCGACGGAAAGAATTTGAAAGCGCGTGCCAAAATTGCTTGGGCCAGCACCTTGGCAGGCATGGTGGAAGCCACTTCAAGCTGCACTTCCGAACATTCATTAGAACATGCCATGAGTGCTTATTATCCACAACTTCCTCATGGAGCAGGACTCATTGCCTTGTCTGAGGCATACTTCGAAACTTTTCGGCATGACTGTACAAAACGTTACATGAAAATGGCTGAAATGATGACCCAGAAAAAGAGCAACCGTCCGTCCGATTTCATTGATGCATTGATTACACTGCAAAAAGAATGTAAAGTACATTCTATCAAACTGAGCGAATTTGGTATCCAATCCGAAGATTTCCCCAAATTCCTGCAAAATGCAAGAGATACGATGGGAGGACTGTTCACTCTCGACCCACGCCCGATTACAGACGAAGAAATCCTGCATATCTTTAAAAATTCTTATAAATAATGGATAAAGAACTAGACCTTGCCGTAACCTGTTACGGCAAGGTAAAACCATTGAAATATGATTTGGTCCTCCTCCCTTGGGGAGCTACCGAACCGCATAATCTGCACCTGCCTTATCTGACAGACTGCATTCTAAGCCACGACATCGCACTAGATGCTGCAAAACTGGCAAAAACACATTACGGTATTCGTTGCATGGTCATGCCTTACGTCACTGCCGGTTCACAGAATCCGGGACAACGCGAGCTGGATTTCTGCATCCATTATCGCTATGAAACGCAAAAAGCGATTTTAAGCGACCTAGTTGCCTCTCTATACGCCCAGGGATACCGCAAAATGGTCATTATCAACGGACATGGCGGCAATACATTCAAAAGTATGATACGTGACTTGTCACTGGACTATCCCGACTTCCTGATAGCCAGCAGCGAATGGTTTGCCTTTGTCCCTGCTAAAGAGTACTTTGATGAACCGGGTGACCATGCAGATGAATTGGAAACTTCTGTTATGATGCATTATCATCCGGAATTGGTAAACCTGGATGAAGCCGGAGATGGAAATTATAAGAAGTTCGCTTCACAAATGTTGAATGAAAAAGTGGCATGGATTCCGAGGAACTGGCAAAAAGTTTCGCAAGACACTGGTATAGGCAATCCTAAAAAAGCAAGTGCCGAGAAAGGTAAGAAATACGCCGAAGCAGTCGTCGCAAAATATGCATTGCTGTTTGAAGAGTTGGTACATAAAGAACTTTATTAATGACTCATCACTCAAGAAGATCATCTGACCTTTTTAAACGATGGTCTTCTATGTTCATATCACCTCCTCTTCTTCGTTATCAGATACATTTTCAGCTACCTTAGTTATACTTGCCATTTCAAAGTCCATACATATCCATATAAATATATGTATAACCATCGACTATGAAAAGAATAAATGTCCCCATGTGCCCATAAACAAACCACTCCCTGTACTATCTGCACAAGGATACTTCTCCAAATAATTTATTTCATCTCCAAAGGCTGAAATAAAATTCATTTAACAAAATAAAGAGATATCCTTTATAGGATAAGTTCTACCAAAACTATTCTGTGTCCATCAAGGGAAAATAGATTGTATTTTATTTTATTTAAGAAGGAATTTTAAAAGGATTTTTCTACTGAATTTCTACTGTTATGCTACTTTGAGACGGAAAAAGATAAAAGATATCCCTTTTTATATACTTTTATTTAGCTTATTTATCCGTAAATATTGACCGTTTTGTACTTTTTGTGTCGTATATCAAAAAATAATTTTATAATTAAAATTGATTTAATAAAAAATATCCTATATTTGCGATGTGATATAATCTTAATTTAAAAATGTAGTTTTGGTAGAACTTCAAACAGTAACTTTAAAAACAAATCTATGAAGAAAACCTTATTCATGCTTTTTTGCCTGTTATGCTCCATAGGAGCCATGGCACAAAAGAAAACAATCACGGGTGTGGTCACAGACGCCACAGGTGAAGCGGTTATTGGCGCCAGTATTGTAGAAACAGGCACCACGAATGGTACAGTTACCGACTTAGATGGTAATTTTACACTTTCCGTAGCCAACGATGGCAGTATCAGAGTATCATTTGTCGGTTATCAGACACAAACTTTAAGCGTAAAGGGAAAGTCAACTTTTAAAATAGCATTGAAAGAAGACTCAGAAATGCTCCAAGAAGTTGTTGTAACCGGATATGGCGGCAAACAGTTGCGCACAAAAGTAACCAACTCCATTTCCAAGGTAAAAGAAGAAACATTAAAACAAGGACTTTATTCCAATCCGGCACAAGCCTTATCAGGAGCCGTGGCAGGTCTGTCCGTCAGCCAGACTTCCGGTAATCCGGGAGCAGCTCCTACCTTGGTACTTCGAGGAGGTACTAATTTTGACGGTTCAGGTTCACCTTTAATCCTGGTAGACGGCCAAGTACGCGGTTCTTTAAGTGACATCAACCCGGCCGATATTGAATCCATGGAAGTATTAAAAGATGCCGGAGCCACCGCCATCTATGGCGCCCGAGCCAATGACGGTGTAGTACTAGTCACTACCAAACGAGGCAAAGAGGGAAGTACACGTGTAGAGCTTTCGGCCAAACTAGGCTGGAACTACTTCCACAACTCTTATAACTTTATGAATGCACGTGATTACATTTACTGGATGCGCACTGGTTACATGAATGCTTACACGGGAGACATGAAACATCCGGACGGATCGGCCGTACAAGGATGGTCTTCACTGACCGGTCTGACCGGTGCCACTCCTTATGGAACAGGCAACAAATATTGGGCAGATGATGACAAGACAATCCCGCTGAATGGAAACGAAAACAGCCAGGCTATATGGAGTACCATGAAATATTCGGACGATCTGGCTTTCCTGCTCAACCAAGGATGGGAAACCATGACTGATCCTATTTATGGAGACCAACTGATTTTCAAGAATACAGATATAGCGGATTTCAATATCAATTCCCCATCTTTCTCACAAGACTACAACCTGAGTGTAAGCGGAGGAAATGAAAAGGGAAACTACTATGCAGGCTTGGGATACAACCATAGTGAAGGTACAGCCGTAGGAAACAAGTACCAACGTATCACTTTCACATTCAATGCCGATTACAAGCTGAAACCATGGTTAACCTCCAACTCCAGCTTCAACTTTGCAGATGCAACCTGGAACGATCTTCCTCCTACCCAAAGCGCAGAAGCCAACTACTTCTCACGCGTTTTATCATTACCTCCCACTTTCCGTGGATATAATGCTGACGGTGAAATGCTTTTGGGACCCAATTCAGGCGACGGAAACCAACAAATCAATTTTGACAAGTTTGTCCGTGACAACAATACAGACAAGTTCACCATGAACCAATCTTTTACCGCAGATATCATGAAAGGACTCTCATTAAAAGTGAACGCCATCTGGTTCTATTCAGAAGAAAAATATGAAGCTTTCAACAAAGATTATTTATCTTCTCCCGGAAACTGGGTAACCTCACACAGCACCTCGGCTTCCTACGGACGCACATTGGACCAAACTTATAATGCAGTGTTAAACTACAACTATCAAATAAACAAAGACCACTATCTGGATGCCATGGCCGGCTTCGAGTACTACGACTCATATTATAAAGGTTTCAGTGCCTCAGGATCGGGAGCTCCCAGTGACGCTTTCGGTGATTTGGAATATACCAGTGATGACAAAGGCAAACGCAGCATAGACTCCTCACACAGCCGCCAGCGTATCATGTCATTCTTCGGTCGTGTAAATTATGACTACCAGTCAAAATACTTGCTGTCTTTTGTTCTAAGACGGGACGGCTACTCCAAACTGGCCAAAGACAACCGCTGGGGTGTCTTCCCCGGAGTATCTACCGGATGGGTGTTCTCCAAAGAAAAATTTGCCAGTGAATGGGCCGATATCATCTCATTCGGTAAATTGCGTGCCAGCTTCGGTCTGAATGGTAATGTAAACAAAGATTTTGTAGGAAACTACACAGTACAAGGTGCTTATGCAGGCAGCAAATACAACGGCAACGCTTACTTCCTGTTAAACAACCTTCCTAATCCCTACTTGAAATGGGAGAAGTCAAGAACTTTCGAAATCGGTCTGGATCTAGGCTTTCTGGCCAACCGCATCAATGCCAATTTGACTTACTACAACCGACTGACCAGTGACAAGTATGCCAACATCACCATCCCGTCTACTTCGGGTGTTTCTTCCTTTACCTCCAACAACGGTAAGTTCCAGAACCAAGGCTTTGAATTCGAACTGGCATTCAAAGTTATCGACTCCAAAGACTGGAAATGGAATCTGAACTGGAACGGCGCATTAAATAAAAACAAAGTAGTGGCATTGCCCGACAACGGTCTGGAAAGAAACCGTCAAAATGCATTTCAAGTATATACCGGACGCCAGCTGGAGGACGGAAGCTATGAAAAAGCATGGGTAGGCGGTTATCAGGAAGGACAACGCCCAGGTGATTTGTACATGTTCGTAGCCGAAGGAATCTATCGTTCCGAAGATGAAATACCAGGAGGGCTGATCGACTTGTCAAGTGGTAACAACGGCTCAAGCAACCGTCCCCTTTACGGAGGTGAGGAAGGATATAACAAACTGACAGCCAATCAGAAAGCGAATTCTCTCCGCATCCAGCCGGGTGATGTGAAATGGAAGGATGTAAACGGTGACGGCATCATCGACAATTACGACATGGTGAAAGTGGGCAACACTGTACCCAAATGGACAGGAGGTATCAATACTTCAGTCACCTGGAAAGACCTTACTTTATCAGCACGTTTTGACTATGCGCTTGGTTTCAAAGCGGTAGACTGGAAAACCATGTGGATCATGTCTTGCGCACAAGGTACTTATAACACCATTGCGGAAACCCACGACACCTGGTCACCCGAAAATCCCGGTGCACAATATCCTACTTATGTATGGGCCGACCAGGTGGGCAAGCGCAATTACTGCCGTCAATCCTCCATGTTTGCCTACAACGGTAACTATCTGTCTTTCCGTGAAATAGCCTTGTCATATAATCTGCCAAGCAACTGGGTGCGCAAAGCAGGACTAGGCTCAGTCATGCTCTCGGTAACCGGTCAGAACCTGGGTTACCTGACAGAAGCCAAACATTTATTCTCTCCGGAAAAGACAGACAACAATGGTGGATACCCATTGCCCCGGACTGTCATTCTCGGTGTAAACGTTTCTTTCTAAACTTATAAACTCTAACAGATTATGAAAAAAATATTCTATATCCTTTCAATATGTGTGATGACCATTCTCCAACCGTCCTGTGACGCACTGGATCTGGCACCGGAAGATTATTATGGAGCCGGAAATTTCTGGAAAGAAGCTTCCCAGCCCAAAGCATTCATGTTGGGTCTGCACGCCCAATTAAGAAGTTACTATGACATGTTCTACACCTTGGGCGAACTCCGCGGCGGCACACAACGTGTGGGCACCTCCTCGCTGAACACCAGCTTGAACTATGCCGATATCCGGTCACAGAATATCTCGGAAGATATTCCCGGCATATCCAATTGGAACGGGCTATACTCTCCCATCATGCAAGTAAACCATTTTATCCAAGAAGTAGAAAATGGGTGTACGTTTCTGGATGATGCAACCCGGAGCCGGTACTTGGGACAAGCGTATGGCATGAGAGCCCTGTATTACTTCATGCTATACAGAACTTTCGGGGGAGTACCTCTCATCACCAAAGTAGATATACTGGACGGCAAACCATCGGCAGACAAATTCTATGTGGAGCGCGCCACACCCGAAGCCACCATGGAGTTTATCAAAGCGGATATTAATAAATCCGAAAACTATTTCGGAAATAACACCTCTTTTGATGCATACGACTGGTCACGCTATGCCACTTTGATGCTTAAAGCAGAAATCTATATGTGGGCAGCGAAAGTATCCATCACCGGATTCACAGCAACCGGGGCAACCGATTTACAGACTGCCAAGACTGCCTTATCCGGGATCATAGGACATTTTGAATTAATGGACAACTTTGCCTCCATCTTCTCATGCGACAATAAAAAGAACACTGAGATTATTTTCGCCATGCCGTTTATAGAAGGTGAGGCCAGCAATGACGGAGGCAGATTCCTTTATCAGGATGCTGTATTTCTGGGGCAAGCATATGGTCGTAACGGTAAGGTGATTGAAAAAGATACCTTAAACTTGAAAGGTACCGGTGGAGTATTCCGTGACGAGTACACTGAAGATTTCTGGAAAACGTTCAAAGAAGGAGACAGCCGCCGTGATGCCACATTCATGGAGTATTACATGAAAAATGATAATGGCACGCTCAGCGAATTCGGATGCGTAATGAAAAAACGTATAGGTACAATCAATTCCAATGACAACCGCATCTATATTTCGGACATCCCCGTTTACCGCTATGCCGATGCGTTACTGATGATGGCGGAAATTGAAAACGGATTGAACAACCCTTGCGCTTCGTATATCAACGAAGTACGCAAACGTGCATACGGAGACACCTTTGAAGAAAACAAATACACGGAAGGCAGCTATGCGGAAAATGAACTAGCCATTTTGCAGGAACGGGACAAAGAGTTTGTCAGTGAAGGCAAGCGCTGGTTTGACGTATTGCGTATGCACGATGCATCCGGACGTTCTTTGGTCTTTTCTGCCAATGCCAACTATCCGGGCACAAATCCTATCCTCGGTACAGAAGAAGCATATAAAATGCTTTGGCCGGTTAATATCGGTACTTTGAATGTGAATCCGTTATTAACTCAAACTCCGGGATACGGGAAAAAATAAGCCAAATCCTCCTGTTTAGTTTTCAGGACAGATGTTTTAACATAGAAAAATAAAGGTGTGTCGTGAGATACACCTTTATTCATTATGCATATAGTTGATAAAACATCAATAACACAGAAAATCAATAACTATTTCCGTTCTTTTGAAAGTTCCTCCAATGTTTTCTCCTCGTACCTGCAAATCGCCTCCTTATAATCCTCGGAAATCAATTTCGGTTCTT
>BLLV01000055.1 GCA_011959205.1 Bacteroidaceae bacterium | reverse complement strand
ATATACCGCTTTCCCTTGGCGGAATGGATGGAAATCCGTATCTTTGCAAAAGGAAAATAATTAAAGAAAACATAGAGCGATGAAGAACAAAATCATCATATTCAGCAACATCAAAGGGGGCGTCGGAAAGACAACACTATGTGCGCTGTTTGCAAGTTATCTGGCTGAACGGGGCTACCCCGTCATGGCAATCGATGCGGATTTGCAGGCGTCATTGTACCGTCACAGGAAGCGCGAGAAGGATGTAGCACCGGAAGTACAGGTCCCGTGGAACGTGGACTTGCTGGATACAGCAAACAGGGAGCTTCTTGAACGCGTCATGGGCAAACTGAAAGAGGTGCCGGGAGTTGTCCTCATAGACTGCCCGGGTAATTTGAATGACCGCAATCTGGAATACATCTACAAGTCGGCGGACACGGCCATCATTCCCGTTTCGTTCGATGCGGACACAGTGGACGCGACGGGTATCTTCGTCAAGGCACTGAAAACCGTGTCAGCGGCAGACCTCGTGTTCATACCAAACCGTATCAACACGTCCGAGAAGAAATCGGAAGAGTTACGCCAAAGGGCACAGACCACCGAGTTCCTGGGATTGGTTGGTACAGTCATACCGACGGTAAAGCAGAGCGTGGCCGTCAAACGATATACCACCTTGTACCCACTGGAGAAAAACCAGCTCTCGGCAGTCGAACCTTCATTCGACAAAATCATCGAGACACTTCATCTTAACGAATAGGTACTATGGCAAAAAACAACAGACCGACGATAGACAATCCACTGGCAAGCATGGGGCTTGATGACATTGTTCGCGGTATAACCGCTTCCGGAAACGACACAGAGGCCGTAACCGAGAATGCAAACGAAATCTCGGAAACGCCGAAGAAAACGGGTAAGCCACGTCGCGGCGGCAAGAAGGCCTTCGAGGAGAACCTCGCCAGGTACACCGGCATCAACGAGCAAGGCATCGCCATCTGGCTGCCCAAAGAGGTCAAGAAGAAACTGGAGCTTATTCGCGTCAATGCGAGTCGTAACATTCCGTTGCGGTCTTTGGCAGCTGCCATTATCATGACCTATATCGAAGAGAATGAGGAC
>BLLV01000054.1 GCA_011959205.1 Bacteroidaceae bacterium | reverse complement strand
GTACAACGGTTTTCAAGACCGCCGCAATCGACCACTCTGCCACCTCTCCAAAACTCCTTTATCAGAAGTGCTTTCCGTTGAAAGCGGTGCAAAGGTACAACTTTATTTTAAATATGCAATATTTTTAGACCAGAAAAATTAATTATTTTGCTATATTTGCACTCTCAACCGAATAAAAGCGTATGAAACTAAAGTGTTTTCTCCTACTGTTATTACTTTGGATACCCTTTTGTGTACAAGCGCAAAAGCGGCCGACCATACTTAAAAAGCAGTTGGAAATCATCAGAAAAGAACCTGATAACGGGGATGCGCTAAAGTTTCTATGCCAATATTATTTAAATAAAGGGGATTATTCCAAAACCATCACTTATGCCGAGATTATGAAAAACGTAGCGGACAAGACCCAAAAGCCTTTACTCCAGCTCTATTCATATATCTACCAAGCACAAGCACAAATGATGAGCGGACGGGAAAAAACAGCCAAAAAGAACTTGAATCTTTCCCTTGAACTGGCAACCAAACTGAATAATGACTCAGCCCTTTGTTCTGTTTATGGCAATCTCGGACTCTATTCGGCAAATATTGAAACCGACTACTACCGTGCCATACGATGGCTTTATAAAGGTATCCAATTGGCACAACAAAATAATTTCCAACAACAATACGCTTTGCTTTTGGGCAGTTTGGCAAATATCTACTATCTCAAAAAAGATACAGCCGGCACCAAATATGCATTAGAGTGTTATGAATTGGGACACAGCATGCGTAATCCATACATCATTTATTCCGGCGCTGTAAATTCTGCCTATATGTATTTTCTGATGAAGCAAAACGAGGAGGCAATGAAATATATCCATGAAGCCGAAACACTGATGCTGGAAAATGACTTCTACGATCAGGCCCATACCTACAATCTCTTTGGCAACATATTATATGATATGGGCGAATATGCCCAAGCTTTGGAATATTACAAAAAGGCCATGAAAGACAAACAGGCAGCACAAACGTCCTCCATAGTCTATGCTCATCTGGGATATGCACGTGTACTGATGCAGCAAAACAAACAAACAGAAGCTATTTTATTATTAAAACAAGGTATTGCTATCTCTTATGCACGCGCCAACGCCATACATCGCAATGAACTATATGAAAATCTGTCCACCTGTTATGAACAATTACACCAATATCATAACGCACTGAACTATTACAAAATATTCCGTTTGGAGAACGACAGTCTTTTCAACAAGGATAAAGAAAGAGATTTAAGTGAAATGCGATTCAAATACGACTCTGAGCGGCAGGAAAATTTGATAAAACAAAGCAAACTGGATGTAATGCGGAAAGAACAGCGCATACAGCAACAGACTTTCATTCTTATCATCATTGTAATCGTTTTAGGGTTACTTTATTACCTCTACCGCCGTAAAAACAAACTTTATTTAAGTATTGTCAAGCAAAACCAGGAAGCAATCAAAAGAGAAACGGAACTGAACCGCCGTATAAAAGAACTGGAGACCAGTGCACCTTCCATGAGTTCCGCTTCCGAGAAGTATGCCTCTTCCTCACTGACCGATGAGAAAAGCCTAGAACTTTTCCGTACGCTGGAACGTATCATGAGAGAAGAAAAAATTTACAAAGATAATTTTATAACAAAAGACAAAGTGGCGGATATTCTGGGAACCAACCGCACCTATTTATCACGTATCATCAATGAACAGTCCAAATTATCCTTCACCCATTATGTGAACCGTTTCCGCATTGAAGAAGCTATCCGCCTGTTGTCCGACCCCAATAATAGAACTCCGCTGAAAGCTATTTCAGCGGAATTGGGATTCAACTCCATCTCCACCTTTTATAATCTTTTCCAGTCCTCAGTGGGAATGACACCCTCCCAATATAGAAACAAAGTAATGGAACTCCAAAAAGGGCAATAGACTATCTATTTGCTCTTTTTTTTATTCTGAAAACGGCAATTGCCGATATTTATATAGGTACAGAAGGGTATATCTAAGATATTATCCCTTACTTTGCGATATGAATATTAATCCCAATAAAATACACGTAATGAAAAAGAAGTTTTTTTTAAGTTGCCTCTTGATCGTTATGGCACTGCTTCCGGCAGTTGCCCAGATTCAAGATCCGGTACAATTCAAGACCGAGTTAAAGACGATTTCCGACACGGAAGCACAAATAGTATTCACTGGCAAAATTGATGCCGGATGGCATGTATATTCTACAAACCTTCCTTCGGGCGGCCCTATTTCCGCCACATTCAATGTAGATAAAAAAGAAGGTGTGGAACTAGTAGGAAAGCTCACCCCGCAAGGTAAAGAAATTGAAAACTTCGACAAGGTGTTTGAAATGAAATTACGTTACTTTGAAAACACCGCCATTTTCATTCAGAAACTAAAGATAACCGGTGCCACTTACATGATAGAAGGTTACATGGAATTCGGTGCCTGCAACGATGAAAACTGCCTGCCTCCTACTGAGGTTCCGTTCTCTTTCTCCGGAAAAGGAGTTGCCGCTGCCACTGCAGCCAAGACTACTGAACCCGCAAAAACAGAAACAGCCCCGACGGAAGTTCCTGTAACGGAAACACCCGCTACAACTACCGTAACAGATAGTGCCACAACTGCCGCCCTGATCGGCAATGACAAGGCCGTACAGGATTATTGGACTCCGGTTATCCAAGAGCTGAACGCATTCGGTGAAACAACATCACAACAAGACCGTTCATGGATCTACATCTTCTTTGCCGGATTTATCGGTGGATTGCTTGCCTTATTCACTCCCTGTGTATGGCCCATCATCCCGATGACAGTAAGTTTCTTCTTAAAACGCAGCAAAAACAAAAAGAAAGGAATCCGTGACGCATGGACTTATGGTGCATCCATCGTAGTGATCTATGTATTATTAGGCCTTGCCATAACCTTGATATTCGGTGCCAGTGCCTTGAACGCACTTTCCACGAATGCTGTCTTTAACATTTTCTTCTGCTTGATGCTGATTGTGTTTGCCGCCTCTTTCTTCGGAGCATTCGAACTGACTCTCCCCTCCAAATGGAGCAACGCGGTAGACAGCAAAGCGGAGCAGACCAGTGGCTTGTTAAGCATCTTCCTGATGGCGTTCACACTGTCGTTGGTTTCATTCTCATGCACAGGTCCCATCATCGGCTTTCTATTAGTAGAAGTTTCTACGACAGGCAGTGTGGTCGCCCCTGCTATCGGCATGTTAGGGTTTGCTCTTGCATTAGCATTACCGTTCACCCTGTTTGCCATGTTCCCATCATGGTTGAAATCCATGCCTAAATCCGGTGGCTGGATGAATGTTATCAAAGTAGTATTAGGTTTCCTTGAACTCGCATTTGCTTTGAAATTCCTGTCGGTTGCCGACCTGGCATACGGATGGGGAATTCTAGACCGTGAGACATTCCTTGCTTTGTGGATCGTGATCTTCGCTTTGTTAGGCTTCTATCTGCTGGGCAAGATCAAATTCCCCCACGATGACGATGATGATAGAGTAGGTGTCGCCCGTTTCTTTATGGCTCTGATCTCGCTGGCATTCGCAGTATATATGGTACCCGGCTTATGGGGTGCTCCTTTGAAAGCTGTCAGCGCGTTCGCTCCTCCGATGAATACACAAGACTTCAACTTATATACCAACGAAGTACATGCTCAGTTTGATGACTACGATGCCGGTATGGAATATGCAAAACGCACCGGAAAACCGGTAATGCTCGACTTTACAGGCTACGGATGTGTAAATTGCCGTAAAATGGAAGCTGCTGTATGGACCGACCCGAAAGTAAACAAACTGATGACCGAAGACTATGTACTGATTACTTTGTTCGTTGATAACAAAACCCCACTGCCCGAGCACATTAAAGTGATGGAGAACGGCAAGGAACGTACACTACGCACGATCGGTGATAAATGGAGCTACCTGCAACGCTCTAAATTCGGTGCCAACGCACAACCTTTCTACGTATTGATTGACAATGAGGGAAAACCATTGAATAAATCATACTCATACGATGAAGATATAGACAAATATGTCGATTTCCTTCAGACAGGATTACAAAACTATAAAAAATAACCAAAGTGTGTCAAAAGCCGGAGGGGAGTCAAAACTAAGTAAACCTATCACAAAAAGACAAAACAGATGATCGTTTTATTCAAGTTTTGACACACCTCCAAAAAGACTTTTGCAAGACCCCTTAATAATATATCTACTATGATCGCTAAACCAGAAAGAGAGCAAATCATTGCCCTTATAAATCGCGAGGTAGTTCCGGCTATCGGATGCACAGAACCCATAGCTGTAGCTCTTTGTGTAGCAAAAGCAACTGAAACGCTAGGTAAAAGACCTGAAAAGATCAAAGCCTTACTCAGCGCCAATATTCTAAAAAATGCCATGGGAGTAGGCATCCCGGGGACAGGAATGATTGGATTACCTATCGCCATCGCCTTAGGTGCATTGATCGGGAAATCCGAATATCAGCTGGAAGTCTTAAAAGACAGTACCCCTGAAGCCGTAGAAGAGGGTAAGAAACTGATTGATTCCCAAGCCATCTCTATCGGGCTGAAAGAGGATATAGAAGAAAAACTATACATCGAAATTAGCTGTGAGGCTGACGGTGATAAAGCTACGGCCATCATTGCTTGCGGACATACCAATTTTGTATATGTGGCCTTCAACAGCCAAGTCTTACTAAACAAACAGACTAGCGCCACCTGCAATGAAGATGCCATAGAGCCGGAGCTGAACTTACGGAAAGTGTACGATTTCGCCACCACCACACCGCTGGATGAAATCCGTTTTATCCTTGAAACCAAACGCTTGAACAAAGCGGCAGCCGAACGGTCTTTCAAAGGGAACTACGGTCACGAATTGGGCAAGATTCTGAAAAGCAGCAAAAGCGAAGAACAACTATTGGGAAGCAACACATTTACCCATATCCTTTCTTACACCTCGGCAGCTTGTGACGCACGTATGGCGGGAGCCATGATTCCTGTCATGAGCAACTCGGGAAGTGGAAACCAAGGAATTACAGCCACCCTGCCGGTAGTGGTTTATGCCGAGGACAACCATAAATCAGAAGAGGAAGTGATCCGTGCGCTGACACTCAGTCACCTGACAGTGATCTACATCAAACAAAGTCTGGGACGTCTGTCTGCATTATGCGGCTGTGTAGTAGCGGCAACTGGCTCCAGTTGTGGTATCACTTACTTGATGGGAGGCACTTACGAACAAATCACTTTTGCCGTACAGAATATGATTGCCAACCTGACAGGTATGATTTGTGACGGAGCCAAGCCCAGTTGTGCTCTGAAATTGAGCAGTGGTGTCTCTACTGCCGTATTTTCAGCCATACTGGCGATGGAACACAAGTGCGTATCATCGGTGGAAGGCATCATTGATGATGATGTGGACCGCAGCATCCGCAACCTGACCAGAATCGGCTCACAGGGCATGAATGAGACCGACAAGCTGGTATTGGATATCATGACGCATAAACAATGTGACTAAAGATATAGATAGAGACAAGAGAGTCAAAAAAACGAATCAGGCACAGATTGCACAAGCACCCGTGTCTGATTCGTTTTCTTACTCCACCAACATATCTTTATATTGGATATGCCGGGTAAAGAATATTTTCGCAAAAGAGCAAGTAGGACGTATTTTAAGCCCTCCGTCCAAAGCATATCTCACAGCAGCCTCAGTCAAAGCCTGAGCTATTCCCTGCCCTTCCAGTTGTGGAGGGACTATTGTATGAAGGATATCTAGAACTCCGTTCTTTTCGTCATATTGCAAATAGGCGATTTGTCCCGATTCAAATACTTCAAAACGGTCTACTTTCTCGTCATGTATAACTGTATGTTCCATTCTATATTAATTTTAGTGTATGACTATTATGAATAAAAACAAGTAATAGAATGGAATTGTTTTTACTCATATAATAAATCCTATCACAAAACGTATGTCAGTTGACGAGACTCTGATATAAGCTTTCAAAGCTCCCCTGTACTACTATTTAAGAATAACTGATTTCACTATAAGACATCAAGTCATTTGTAGTTACAATAAAACATAGATTTTAAAGGCTAATTATTTTTATTCCACTAAAAATGAAGTAAAAAGCTTGATAACAGACAAGCTAATATCTGCTTTTTTATCATTTGATATCCATAATATGTTTCATTTTTTTTATTTTTGCAATTGAAATGAAAGCATTAACAGATACACAATACATACGGCAGCTTGTCTCGGAGGGAGAACACTGTCATCAGGATTTTAAGTTCGAAATTTCGGATGCACGGAAAATAGCCCGCAGCCTTTCCGCATTCGCCAATACCGAGGGTGGCAGGCTGTTAATAGGGGTAAAGGACAATGGCAAAATAGCCGGAGTTCGCTCTGATGAAGAAATATATATGATAGAAGCGGCGGCAACCATGTATTGCCAGCCCATGGTGGAACTGGAAACGAGCACTTATCAGGTAGAAGGAAAGACCGTATTGGAAATACGAATCAACGAAGCGGTCTCTAAACCTGTATATGCCTTGGATGAAGCCAACAAGCCATGGGCCTACCTCCGCATCAAAGATGAAAACATATTGGCTACTCCTGTCCATCTAAGAATGTGGCAACACAATAAAAAGCCTGAAGGAGTACTCATAGCATTTACTGAAAGAGAACAGCGGTTACTAAATATATTGAAAGAAAAAGAAAACCTTTCATTGAACCAATGTTGCAAACTTTGTCGGTTAAATCGCAAAACTGCTTATGAACTATTAGCGGACTTTGTTCGTTTTGGTCTGGTGGAACCTGTTTTCCACGGACATAAATTCTACTTTAAATTAAACAAGGAATAAATAAAATGGATATACTGACCCAATTAATCGGCAGCGTGAATGATGTACTTTGGACTTACATTCTGGTTACCATGCTACTGGGATGTGCATTTTGGTTTACTTATAAAACAAAATGCGTACAATTCCGCATGATAGGCGAAATGGTACGTTTGCTAAGTGATTCTACCGGCAAAGCGGAAGGTCGCGAACATCACATTTCCTCCTTTCAAGCTTTTGCCGTCTCCATAGCCAGCCGTGTGGGAACAGGCAATTTGGCAGGAGTCGCCACAGCTATTACTTTGGGTGGTCCGGGCGCGGTTTTCTGGATGTGGGTAATCGCTCTTTTTGGTGCCAGTAGTGCTTTTATAGAGTCCACACTGGCCCAATTATATAAAGTACACGGACATAATTCTTTTATTGGAGGTCCGGCTTATTACATGAAAAAAGGATTAAAACAGCCGTGGATGGGAGTCTTGTTTGCTTTTTTGCTTATCTTTACTTTCGGTTTCGCTTTTAATTCCGTACAAAGTAATACCATTTGCGCCGCTTTTGAGGAAGCATTCAACATATCTCCCACCTTAATGGGAGCGATACTGACCTTGCTCACATTAGTCATTATCTTCGGAGGTATTCAACGTATCGCTAAAGTAAGTAGTGTTATTGTTCCTGTCATGGCATTGGGATACATCTTTTTAGCCCTTTTCATCGTAATTATGAACGTAAAGCATTTGCCGGAAGTTATTGAATTGATTATAGCGAATGCTTTTGGCTGGGAACAAGCATTGGGTGGAGGTATAGGCATAGCATTAATGCAAGGAATCAAACGCGGATTGTTCAGCAACGAGGCCGGTATGGGTTCCGCGCCCAATGTGGCGGCAAGTGCCGATGTCACTCATCCTGTAAAGCAAGGATTGATTCAAGCATTGGGAGTCTTTACCGATACGCTTGTTATATGCACCTGCACGGCTTTCATCATTCTTTTTAGCGGATTGGCCTCCACCGGAGAAGCCAACGGAATAAAGCTTACCCAAATGGCGCTGAATAATGAGATAGGCAATATCGGGACTATTTATGTAGCGGTGGCGATTCTGTTTTTCGCCTATAGCAGCATCTTAGGAAATTATTATTACGGTGAAGCCAATGTACGTTACATTACCCGTCGGAAATGGGCCCTTCCCGTTTATCGTATATCAGTGGGAGGCATGGTTATGTTCGGAGCATTGGTCAGTCTGGACCTGGCATGGAGCCTGGCCGATATGGCAATGGGATTTATGACCATCTGCAACCTGATAGCCATAACCTTACTAGGGAAATACGCATTCCGTCTATTGGAAGACTACCGGATTCAGAAACGCAACGGTATCAAGAATCCTGTTTTTACCAAAGATCAAATGAAGGACATTGAAAATGATTTGGAATGCTGGTAGCATAAAGCAATCATACAAAAATCCGGCATTAACCATTCAATAATAATGATAAATAGTGAAACAAAAGGATTTTAATCAAAAATGTTTCAGTTTTTATCGTTATCTTTGCAAGCAAGAAAACAATATAATAAAGAGCACAATGAGCATATTTTCAAAATTATTCGGTAAAAAACAGGCGGAAGAAGAAGAAACAAACCGTGTAGGCGGTATGGAAGACTTCATGACACTGATCCGTGTATATTATCAGTCTGTAATGGCCTGCAACATAGGTATCACAAATATTAATTTCCTGCCGGATATGGCAGTTTTCAAGCGTACCCTCAAAATACCGACTCAGAACAACAAGTTGGGAATTGCTGAAAAATCACGCTGTAAAAAGATGTTGGTAGAACTTTATGGTCTGAGTGACGACTTCTTTAAAGAAATTGACGGCTCTATAAAAAAGAACTGCAAGAATGTGAATGACGTCAAGACTTATCTTTTTATGTTCCAGGGGTTCAGTAATGACTTGATGATGTTGATAGGCAATTTGATGCAATGGAAATTCCGCATGCCCAGCGTGATGAAGAAAATGTTGCGTAACATGACCGAGAAAACAATTCATGATATCATGACCAAGACCGACTGGAAAGACGAAAGCGTGCACAAAACCTGCGTTACCATTCGTAAATACAAACAAACCTTGGGATATTCTGAAAGTTGGATGACGGAATATGTCTATAACATCGTATTACTGGCTAAAAAAGAACCAAAGCCGAAAGAATAAACCACCAAAGCTTTTATGAACTCCTTATTAAATATAGAAGAACATCCATTGGAGCCTTTTTTACCGGCTAACGCCAAGCTACTGATGTTAGGCAGCTTCCCTCCGCAGAAGAAACGATGGAGCATGGACTTTTTTTACCCCAATCTGCAAAATGACATGTGGCGTATCTTTGGAATAATCTTTTTCCAAAACAAGGAGCATTTCATGAGCCCTGACAAGAAGGTGTTTGACAAGGAACATATTATTGACTTTTTGCATAAGAAAGGTATCGCACTTTATGATACCGCCTCAGCCATTTGCCGTTTACAAGACAATGCTTCAGACAAATTTCTGGAAGTTATAAAACAGACAGACATCAGTTTGCTACTGAAACAAATTCCAATGTGCAAGGCAATTGTAACCACTGGACAAAAAGCGACGGATATCATTCGCGAACAAATAAACGTAAAAGAACCCGCTGTAGGAACCAGTGAGTGTTTCGAGTTCGAAGACCGGATAATGCGACTATACAGAATGCCTTCGTCAAGCCGTGCCTACCCGTTGGCCTTGGAAAAAAAATCAGAGGCTTACCGTTTCATGTTCAAAGAGTTAAATCTATTAAACGAATAAAGAGAAATATTTTTTTCATAAATAGGTTTGTATATTCCAAATATTACACTACCTTTGCAGCCGCAAACACGGGAGTAGCTCAGTTGGTAGAGCACCGGTCTCCAAAACCGGGTGTCGGGAGTT
>BLLV01000053.1 GCA_011959205.1 Bacteroidaceae bacterium | reverse complement strand
TGTAACAATATTTATTGTTGAGAAGAGGGAGGTTTATAATGCGTTTTGTCTGCCGCCCTCTTGCAAGGATTCCCACGGGCACCCATTCTGCATCATGCCACTTTCCGGCAAACCGCTTCCGGCCGGGAAAACGAATAAAACGTTTCGAGGGGATAAAGGAGAAACCATCACCGTATATCGTTGATCCATAATTACATACAGTGAATAAAAATGATTAAACCAGCCACAATAAGATTATTATTGAGGAAAATTTAAACAGGTTCTTACTCGCTTCCGAGCAACGATTAGGCAACCGTTCTACTTCATTACCTTGCGTTTCTTTGCAAAATTGCTATTTCCCGTATTTCCAAGATTTTCAGCATAATACATTAATAGCCAGCCTTAAATGCACTATTATTCCAATTTCGGTTGATTATTCCAGCGTTTTTTCGTAACTTTGTCGGTAAAACAAAGCAAAATATCAAATGAATCTATACCTGATAACCTTCCAGTCCGCCTTGAACAGAATTGAGTCTGCATATGATTACCATAAAGATTTATTTGTGGAAATCGAAAAATTTTTCACGCTTCATTTGGTTCCTTATACAGAGGCCGCAAGTATTCCGGCAGATGCCTACCGGATGGCTTTCATCGCTTCGGGCGGAGTAGAAAAAACAGTCACACAGCATTTCGAGCTACTTCCCTATCCTATCCATCTGCTGACCGACGGACAGCAAAATTCACTGGCCGCTTCTCTGGAAATAGCTACATGGATACGCAACAAAGGAATGAAAGTACATATCATCCACGGCACCATCCACAACATGGTGAAGCAACTGATAGACCACCACAAAGCTTTCGCCGCCCAGCGCGAAGTGAGAGGAAAACGAATCGGAGTGGTGGGATATTCTTCTCCATGGTTGGTAGCCAGCAATGTGGATTACCTGCTTGCCAAACGGCGCTGGGGAGTAGAATTCATTGATATCCCCATGGAGGAGGTGTATTGCCTGTTTTATCAGATTAAGGATGATGATATAGGATATGAGGCCTCCGTATTTGCCAACCGTGCCATTGCCTGCCGGGAAGGGAGTCCGGAAGATTTGCTGAAAGCCATGCGTCTTTACCGGGCGGTGAAAATTATCTGTGAGAAGAAAAAGCTGGATGCGGTAACCCTCTCCTGCTTCTCGCTGATTGAGAAATTGGGAACAACCGGATGTCTGGCACTTGCCCTGCTGAACGATGACGGGATTCCGGCCGGATGTGAAGGAGACTTGCAATCTATTTTCACCCTGCTCATTGCCAAAACCCTGACCGGCCAGGCAGGATTTATGGCAAATCCAGCATTCATCAACGACGATCTGAACGAAATAGTGGTAGCCCATTGTACGATTGCCACCCAAATGGTGGACCGGTTTATCATCCGGAATCATTTTGAAACGGAAACCGGGATAGCCATACAGGGTATTCTGCATTCGGGAGGCATCACGATGATAAAATGTGCGGGAGAATGCCTGGACGAATATTTCGTATCCACCGGCCAACTGATAGAGAACACCAATTATATCAATGCCTGCCGCACGCAAGTAAGGATCAAACTGGACAAACCTGTAGACTACTTTACACGTAATCCTTTGGGCAACCATCACATTATATTAATGGGAGATCATGAAAAAGTGATTCACGAATTCATGCAATTGAATAGTTGTAAGTTAGTAGAATAAAAACAAATAGTTTCAAAGTCAAAACCGGACAACGAAAAAGAAGCGCAAAGAATTTAAACAAAAACAAAGGCAAAGATTAAATTAATTGTATCTTTGCGCTCAATTTAATTTAAAATAAAACGATTAATAATTATGATGCATACTTGGTTTGAATGTAAGATACGTTACGAAAAAGTCATGGAAAACGGCATGAACAAGAAAGTAACAGAGCCCTATCTAGTTGACGCACTGAGCTTTACTGAAGCAGAAGCACGTATTATTGAAGAAATTACTCCGTATATCAGCGGTGAGTTCACAGTTTCGGACATCAGACGCGCCAACTATAGCGAGCTGTTCCCCTCTGAAGAAGATGCGGCCGACCGCTGGTTTAAGTGCAAACTGTTCTTCATCACACTGGACGAAAAAAGCGGAGCAGAAAAAAAGACCTCTACTACCGTATTGGTACAAGCTTCCGACCTTCGCGACGCTATAAAGAAACTGGACGAAGGCATGAAGGGGACAATGGCAGACTATGTGATTGCATCTGTAGCCGAAACAGCCATTATGGATGTCTATCCATACGAAGCAGAACCAGATGTGAAACCTGAATTTCCGGATGCAGGAAAAGTCGAATAAGGCCTGATTGTAAAATAAACAGTATAATATAATGGACATTCAAGCAAATTTAAAAGAAGTTCTTTCCGAACTGCCTACGGGTGTCCGTCTGGTAGCCGTATCCAAATTCCATCCCAATGAGGCATTGGAAGAGGCGTATGCTGCCGGTCAACGTATTTTCGGTGAGAGCCATGTGCAGGAAATGACTCAGAAACATGAAACGCTGCCCAAAGACATTGAATGGCATTTCATCGGCCATCTGCAAACGAACAAAGTCAAATACATGGCTCCCTATGTAGCTATGATACATGCCATTGACTCATATAAATTATTGGTTGAAGTCAACAAACAAGCTTCTAAAGCCCATCGCGTCATCCCTTGTTTATTGCAGATACATATCGCCCGGGAGGAAACGAAATTCGGTTTCTCCTTTGACAAATGCAGGGAAATGCTGAATGCAGGCGGATGGAAGGAGCTGAAAAACGTCCGTTTGTCAGGAGTGATGGGCATGGCAACCCATGTGGATGACGACGAACAAATCAAGAGAGAATTTTGTTCCTTAAATACATTCTTCAACGAAATCAGGCAGAACTATTTTGCTGATTCAGCATACTTCAAGGAAATTTCCATGGGGATGTCACACGATTACCCGCTGGCAGTAGAAGCCGGAAGTACGCTGGTCAGAGTAGGGAGCAGGATTTTTGGAGAACGAAACTATTAAAACTACTATTTATATGACTCAATTAAAAACCACCTTTGCCGGGTTGTCACTGCGCAATCCTATTATCATCAGCAGTTCCAGCCTTACAAACAGCGCTGAGAAGAACAAGAAACTGGAGCTGGCAGGCGCCGGAGCCATTGTTTTGAAATCAGTTTTCGAAGAGCAGATCATGATGGAAGCACATCACATGGCTACATACGGTTCTCCCGAAGGAGATGACTACTTGAGCACATACGTACGCTCTCATGCTCTGAACGAATATATTTCATTGATTGAACAGACTAAAAAGCTTTGCACCATTCCTGTCATTGCCAGCATCAACTGCTTCAGCAACTCGGAATGGACGGACTTTGCCCGTACCGTGGAGGCAGCAGGCGCCGACGCACTGGAAATCAACATTCTTTCCCTGCAGACCGAAAGAGAATATCAATGCGGTTCTTTCGAACAACGCCACATTGATATCGTAAGCAGCATCAAAAAACAGGTTTCCATCCCCGTCATTGTGAAACTGGGCAGCAACCTGACCAACCCCGTCGCACTGATCAACCAGCTTTATGCCAACGGAGCCAATGCCGTGGTATTGTTCAACCGATTCTACCAACCGGATATCAACATCGACACCATGACCTATTCTGCAGGCGATGTGTTCAGCACTCCTGCCGATTTGTCCAACGGACTGCGCTGGACGGTTATCGCTTCGGCACAAGTTCCTCAGATAGACTATGCCATTTCGGGCGGTGTGCACGATGGAAAAGCGATTATCAAAGCCATTCTGGCAGGTGCTTCGGCTGTAGAATTGTGCAGTGCCATCTACCAAAGAGGCAATCAGGTCATTTCAGATATGGCAAATGAGCTGACCCAATGGATGAACCGCCAGGGACACAAGAACATCAGCGAATTCAAGAGTTCGATGAACGCGCTGTCCACCGGAGCCAGCAATCCGTTTGAACGTACACAATTCATGAAGTATTTCAGCAGCAAGGAATGAAAATTAGTGGTTAGTGGTTAATATTCATACGGTGTCACAACGCCGGTCATCAATTACTAATCACTAACCAATAATCACTATTTTTCCCTCTGTTTAATTTGTATGCTCCAAAGAAAATCTTATATTTGCACATTTGATTGATATTTGTGCAAATATAAACAAAAAGAGTTATACAATGGAACAGAGTTTTATTGCCTTCTTGGAAGACAGCATAAAGAAAAACTGGGATTTGGATGCCTTGACAGATTATAAAGGCGCCACATTACAATATAAAGATGTAGCCCGCAAAATAGAAAAGCTACACATCATTTTTGAGTTAAGCGGCATCAAGCAAGGAGACAAGATAGCAGTCTGTGGCCGCAACAGTTCCCATTGGGGAGTTACCTTTCTGGCTGCCGTTACATACGGAGCAGTCATTGTTCCCATTCTTCACGAATTCAAATCGGACAACATTCATCATATAGTCAATCATTCCGAAGCACGCCTGCTGATGGTAGGCGATATGGTATGGGAGAATCTGAATGAAAACGCCATGCCGCTGTTAGAAGGGGTCAT
This sequence comes from Bacteroidaceae bacterium, assembly GCA_011959205.1. GTDB lineage: Bacteria > Bacteroidota > Bacteroidia > Bacteroidales > Bacteroidaceae > Phocaeicola. Next base: position 22,522 of record BLLV01000053.1, on the reverse strand, counting down.
CTTGATGAATGACTACACCTTGCTAGTGTCCCGCAGTTCCAAATTAGACTATGCACGCGATCATCTGAACGAACTGTTCGGAAAGAAATATCCGCGCAATTTCCGCCGGGAACACGTCAGCTACCGCCGGGACACACCGGAAGAACTGGCTGTGATCAATTACACCTCCGGTACTACCAGTTATTCCAAAGGAGTGATGATTCCTTACCGCGCATTGTGGTCGAATACCCAGTTCGCTTTCGATGTCTTGAAAATGAACCCGGGTGACAAGCTGGTTTCCATGCTTCCTATGGCACACATGTACGGACTGGCTTTCGAGTTCCTTTATGAATTCTGCGTGGGATGCCATATTTATTTCCTGACCCGTACCCCCAGTCCGAAAATCATCTTCCAAGCCTTTTCCGAAGTGAAGCCCAATCTGGTAGTAGCCGTTCCATTGATTATCGAAAAAATCATCAAGAAGAACGTACTGCCCAAACTGGAAACCCCGGCTATGAAGATTTTACTGAAAGTTCCTATCATCAATGATAAAATCAAAGCCACAGTCCGTGAACAGATGATTAATGCTTTCGGAGGCAATTTCTATGAAATTATTGTCGGAGGCGCTGCCTTCAATCAAGAAATAGAGCAGTTCCTGAAAAGTATAGATTTCCCCTATACCGTGGGATATGGCATGACCGAATGCGCCCCGATTATCTGTTATGAGGATTGGAAATATTTCAAGCCGGGTTCCTGCGGAAAGGCGGCTCCCCGTATGGAAGTCAAAATATTGAGTCCCGACCCCGAGAATATAGTAGGTGAAATTGTATGCAAAGGGCCGAATGTGATGCTGGGCTATTACAAGAATCCCGAAGCTACCGCCGAAGTGATAGACAAGGACGGCTGGTTGCATACCGGCGACCTGGGTGTTATAGACGAGGAAGGCAACGTTACCATCAAGGGGCGCAGCAAAAATATGCTGTTAGGCCCGTCGGGACAGAATATTTATCCGGAGGAGATTGAAGATAAATTGAATAACATGCCGTTCGTCTCGGAAAGTATTATCATACAACAGGCAGACAGCAAACTGGCGGCTTTGGTTTATCCCGATTTCGATGATGCTTTTGCTCATGGGCTGGATAATGACGCGATAGCACAAGCCATGGAAGAGAACCGCATCAACCTGAATACAGAACTTCCTGCATATTCACAAATAGCCCGTGTAAAAATCTATCCGGAAGAGTTCGAGAAAACTCCTAAAAAGAGCATCAAGCGTTTCTTGTATCAGGAAGTAAAATAATACCTGACAGAAAAAAGAGCCTGCCTGCAACATATATAATGTATAAATGTGAAGATAGCTATACATTATATATGTTACAGGTTATACATCCGCATATAATATGGGCATCTGGATCAATTTCCCCCCATAATTCCCCCTTATATCTACATTTTTATTACATTTGCACCCAAGAAACTAAAAATGTATGAAAATGAATGTGCGTATAGCAGCAATGCTCCTTTTAGGATATTGTGCAGGTATGTCAACTCCTGCTTTTGCCCAAAAAAAGGACAAGCTTAAAAAGGGTCCCAACATCTCCTTGAACATTTCCACGAAGAAAGACAGTGTCAAAACCACTTATCTGAATATCGGTCTGCTTACAAATATCTATCAACTGAAAGGAATCGGCATCAACGCTGTGTCCAGTGTTGTACAAAACGATATGACGGGTTTCCAAATCTCCGGCCTGGCCAGCATTACCGGACGCCACGCCTCCGGTTTCCAACTGGGAGGTATTGCCAATGTAGCCGGAGGCAATGCCAATGGCATTATGCTCAGCGGACTGATGAATGTTGCCGGAGGGAAAGCCAACGGCATTCAATTTTCCGGATTAGGCAACATTGCCGGAAACATATCAAGAGGAGTTACCATCGGCGGACTGATGAATCTGGCCGGCAACAAAGCCCAAGGAGTTCAGATAGCCGGCTTAGCCAACATTGCCGGAAAATCACAAAACGGCATCGCCTTCGGCGGACTGATGAACGTATCTGCCGAGAAACTGAACGGAGCGCAAGTTTCCACCCTGCTCAATATCAGTGGCGGAGAAGCCAAAGGCGCTCAAGTCTCAGCCATTGGTAATGTAGGTGTAAACATGAATGGTATGCAAGTCTCAGCCATCAGCAATATCGCTGCCGGAGAAATCAGAGGCTTGCAGCTTTGCGGCGCGGTAAATATCGCCGTCAAGACGGAAAACGCCCTGCAATTCTCAGGATTGACCAATGTGTGCCAAGGCAAGCTGCGGGGTGTGCAGTTCGCTCCCGGCAACTACGCCGGAGAAGTAAGCGGCGCACAAATCGGTCTGCTCAACCTGTGCGGCGGAAATGTAAAAGGAATACAAATAGGAATCATCAACCATAGCAAAGATACTACCGCCCATAAACTAGGCTTGGTGAATATCACCCCTAAAACCCGTATCCAGATGATGCTGTTTGCGGGTAACACCAGCAAACTGAATGCCGCCGTGCGCTTTAAAAACCGCCGGAGTTATACCATGCTGGGTATCGGTACACACTATCTGGATTTAAATGACAAGTTTTCGGGCTGTGTGTTCTATCGTGCCGGTCTTTACTATCCCATCGCTTCCAAACTGGAACTAAGCGGCGACTTAGGTTATTTCCATATAGAAAACTTTGAAAATGAAGATGCGGAAACACCGGAACGCATGTATTCATTACAAGCCCGTATCAATCTGGAATATAAATTCCAATCCAAAATCAGTTTCTTTGCATCGGGTGGTTACGGCATGACACGCTATTATGATAAAAATAAGTTCTACGAGAAAAAACCTATTTTCGAAGCAGGTGTTATCTTGTTTTAAACAGCCGTCACTCTAGTATAAACCTAATTCATACAGTATGAAACTACAGCATATCGCATTAGTCTGCCTGCTGACATTAAGTGCTGAGAATGTCACAGCCCAGATGCTGCATCGCCCCGATTCCATTTATACATTCACTGATCCCCGCCTGCAAAAAAAACACCCTTGGCGTGCCGCTGCCGAAACTTTCGGCATGAATGTCGGAGTATGGGCGTTCGACCGTTATGTAATGAACGAAGACTTTGCCAAAATCAGTATCGGCAGCATACGACGCAATATCAAGCATGGTTTTGTATGGGATAACGACCAGTTCTCCACCAACCTGTTCGCCCACCCCTATCACGGGAATCTTTATTTCAATGCAGCACGCAGCAACGGACTGACCTTTTGGGAATCGGCCCCATACGCCTTTGCAGGAAGCCTGATGTGGGAGATAGCCGCAGAAGTGGAGCCTCCTGCCATCAATGACCTGATGGCAACTACCCTAGGTGGCATCGCCCTGGGAGAAGTAACGCACCGTATGTCTTCCCTGGTGCTGGACGACTCCAAGCGTGGTTTCCCACGTTTCACCCGCGAGTTTCTGGGAACCCTGATCTGCCCCATGCGGGGATTGAACCGAATGATAACCGGTGAGATGTGGAAAGTAAAGCGTTCTCATTACAAATATCACGACTACGACCGCATTCCGGTACATTTTTCCATAGGTGCCGGTGACCGTTACTTGGCCGATGACAATAATCTGTTCCGTGGAGAACACAATCCCTACCTTGAATTCCGGGTACAATACGGAGATGCTTTCGATAAAGTGAATGACGGTCCATACGATTACTTCACCGCACGGGCCACCTTCGGTCTTTCCGGGAACCAGCCTCTCGTCAGCCAGATCAACCTGATGGGCAAACTATGGGGTGTCCCCCTGAAAACCACTACTGGCATGGAAATGATGTTCGGTATTTTCCAGCACTTCAACTATTTTGATTCCGAAGAAGTGATTGACGGATCGGGGCGTATCCCTTACAAAATTTCGGAAGCTGCCAGTGTGGGACCGGGTATGATTTATAAATTCCCCCAAATGAACAGTCTGGTAAATTTAGAGCAACGTGTATTTCTGAGTGCTATTCTGCTGGGTGGAAGCCTTACCGACTATTACAACGTAATAGACCGCAATTACAACATGGGAAGCGGATACAGCATCAAGAACAATACCATTCTAGACTTCGGCCGTTACGGCATGTTCGCACTGAATATGCATCTTTACCAGATTTTTACCTGGAAAGGATACGAGCATAAGGATTTGGAAACTGTAAACCCGCTTTATCTGAATGCACAAGGAGACAAAGGAAATGTAATGCTCGCTGTGGTGAATCCTATTATCGAACTGAATCTAAGTTCACACTTCAAAGCCAATATGGAAGTATCCTATTACTACCGCCACACACATTATTCCTATCATGAGGACGTAAGATACAAAACTTTCGAGACCCGGCTAGGATTGATTTATCAATTTTAAAGCAATGAAGAGCGGACACGGCTCAAGGTCTCGGGAGTCATCTGTAATAAGGAAGCGATATACACAAGAGGTGCACGCTTCAATATTTCGGGATGAAGTTGCAACAGCTTGTCATAGCGTTTATGAGCCGGTTCAAAACGAAGCGTATCCGCCTTTATCTGAGACTCTATCAAAGAATGCTCGATAAATCCGCGATAAAGCCGCTCTATATCACGATACTGATCTATCAGCTTCTCTACTTCCATACGGGGCAGCTCCCACACCACAGAGGTTTCCAATGTCTCTACCATCAGGCGGGTGGGTTCCTGTTTAAAATAACTCTCTATGCAAATAATCATTCCGTTCTCATAACCGATATGTTCAGTCAGATCTTTATCATACTTATAATAAAATTGCCTGAGCATCCCTTTTTCTATAAACAACATTGCTTTACACACCTCACCGGCCTGCAAAACAATCTCCCCTTTACGATATTTTCTACAAACTAAAATTTCGGCTAATGCGTGAACACTTTCTCTACTGAGAGGATGGTTAACTTCTGCTATCCTTCTAGCTATGTCTATACTAGTTGTCATGTGCTCCCAATTTTTGTATTTTTTGCAAAAATACAAAAAAAGGCCGAATAAATAGATACAAATAACAAAATTAAGCCGATAATGTTCTGAATAATAGTTTTTTTATATACTTTTGAAACGCAATAGTAATAAAACGACCTTTATGAAACTACTAGCCTCTTTAACAATCTTGGGTTTAGTCATGGCACAAAGTGTCACATCCCAAACGAATTACACAAAGGATCCGGAAAGCTGCACTAGCATTATGGTAGGAAAGAAAGCAACTACCGATGGATCAGTTATAACCAGTCATACATGCGACAGCTGGTACCGAACCTGGGTAAACATGGTTCCGGCAGAAAGTTATGAAAAGGATACTGTAATGAATATTTACGATGGCCGTATGCACACCGAGTTTGTAGCCGACCAGACTAATGTAAAAATCAAAGGACAAATACCACAAGCAAGAAAAACATACGCTTTCATGGACACCTCCTACCCTTGTATCAACGAAAAGCAGCTGGGGATAGGTGAAACTACCGTAAGCGGACGCAAGGATCTGGAAAATCCCAAGGGGATGTTTATGATTGAAGAATTGCAACGTGTAGCATTACAACGCTGTACAACAGCCCGTGAGGCTATCCGCCTGATGGGAGATCTCGTAAAACAATATGGTTATGGCGACAGCGGCGAGTGCCTGACCATCGCCGATCCCAATGAAGTATGGCACTTTGAAGTCTTCGGAGAAGGAAAAGAAAAAATTGGCGGAGTATGGGCGGCTGTCCGTATTCCGGATGACCATGTAGGCGTATCTGCCAATATCTCACGCATCAGTACGCTCAATCTGAAAGACCCCGATCATTATATGGCTTCCGAAAATGTATTTGACGTGGCCAAAAAGTTAGGGTATTGGGATGGGAAAGAGCCTTTCAAATTCTGGAAAGCCTATAGCGGAAAGAATTATTCCGGCCAACTGAAATCCTTCAGCACCCGCGAGCATTTTATCCTGAATGCATTGGCACCATCATTGAAACTTGATTATGAAGCAGAAGAACTGCCTATCAGTGTAAAGCCCGACAAGCAAGTATCTGTAACAGATGTTATGGCATTGCTCCGGGAAACATACGAAGGAACACCGCTGGATATGACACAGAATCTGAAAGTTACGGTAAAAGATAGAAAAACCGGAAAAGTAGACACCATTATCAGCCCGAAAGCCAATCCGTGGATGCGTCCGGACGAAGTCAAGATGCTGAATGGCATCAAGGAAGGGGCGGTTAAATCCGTACGCAACGTCGCTGTTCCGCAATGCGCCTATTCTACAGTCATCCAGTTACGCGGCTGGCTGCCCGACGCTGTAGGTGGTGTGGTATGGTTCTCTATGGACAACCCCGGACAAAGCCCACGCGTTCCGGTGTTCTGTGGCATTACCGATCTTCCTGCCATGTATAAGATATGTGGCAACCACCGCTACCGCGATGATGCCGCCTTATGGCACTACCGCCGCGCCAACAAACTGGCTGCGGTAAGATGGGGAGCGACCCGCAAAGTAATGGAAAAGAATATCCGTCATTTCGAAGAAAAAGGGCAACGTGAACTTCCATTTGTGGAAACACAATACCAAAGCATCCTTCAATCCGAAGGAGAAGAAGCCGCCCGTGCTTATCTCACAGACTATACGGCAGACTTTATCGGCGCCACCATTCTTCGTTGGGACGAAATGGCAAACCAATATTGGATTGAATCACGCTTTGGCTTTTAATTGCCAACCTTATCATTTTAAAAACAAACTTATGAAGACAAAAGTATTCACACTAGCCGCACTGCTATGCTGCACATCAGCCATGTATGCACAAGAAAGCGGTTACAAATTCACGGCTGTTGCATCACAGAAAGCAACTCCTGTCAAAAATCAGGCCTCTACCGGCACTTGCTGGTGCTTCGCCACCACTTCGTTCATGGAATCCGAACTGCTCCGTATGGGCAAAGGGGAATATGACCTTTCTGAAATGTTCATTGTACGCCAAAAGTACTTGAACCAATTGGAAGACAACTATTACCGGGGAGGTAATGGGAATTTAGGACAAGGAAGCCTTTCACACACATGGAAGAATGCGTTCAACCAAGTGGGCATCGTACCCGAAGAAGTATATCACGGAATCAATTATAACTCAGAGAAACATAACCATGGCGAAATGGTGAGATACATCAACGCCTTAGGCAGTACGGCTGTAAAGATGAAACGCCGCAGTCCGGAATACTACAAGCTGGTCAACAACCTTTTGGACACTTATCTGGGAGAACTTCCTGAAAAGTTCACTTATAAAGGAAAAGAATACACTCCGAAATCTTTTGCCGAAAGTCTGGGTTTGAACATGGACGATTATATCGAACTGACTAGTTTCACCCACAAACCGTATTACCGGAAATTCTCTCCGGAAGTGCCCGACAATTGGGAAAATGAACAAATGTACAATCTTCCGCTGGACGAAATGATGGAAGTTGCCGACTATGCTTTGACCCACGGATATACCGTATGTTGGGACGGTGATGTCAGTGAAAAAGGTTTTTCGTTCAAAAACGGTGTAGCCATCAATCCGGTAGTAAAGAAAGCGGAAGACCTTTCGGGTTCCGACCGTGCACGTTTTGAAAAGCTGGATCCCAAAGAACAAAGAGAGATGCTGGCGGAGGCCTACAAGTTTGAAAAGCCGTGTCCCGAAGTGAATGTCACTCCGGAAGTCCGTCAGGAAGGTTATGAAGCATTTGTTACTACCGATGACCACCTGATGCACCTTACCGGCATTACCAAAGACCAGAACGGAACCAAATATTATATCACCAAGAACTCCTGGGGTACAGAACGCAATGCATTCGGCGGCTATCTGAATATGTCCGAAAGCTATGTACGTGCCAAGACTATTTTCCTCATGGTGCATAAAGATGCCATTCCGGCTGCTATCAAACAAAAATTAGGAATTAAATAAAAAGGAAAAGAGCAGGCGTCCGTTTTTCTAAAATAGACGCCCGTTTTTCTAAAACGGATATCTATTTCTTAGCAAAAGATCTATGATTATGATAACAAAGAAGAACTTTTTTACATTAGTTTTATGCTTATTCAGTCTTGGAGCCACAACCCATGCGCAACGCATCCCCACATTGGAAGAGGCTGTATACGGAGGACTGATCAAGACAGAAGGTGGAAGTAACGTGAGCTGGATGAAAGATGGAGAACGTTATTCCAAAATAGAGAAAAATTCCGAGGGAGCATACGAAGTCACTGCCTACAAAGCAAAGGATAATTCCAAAGAAGTGCTGATCCCCGCCCGGCTGCTTCTGAATCCGCAGACAGGAAAACCGATCCCTGTCCGCAATTTCATATTCAGCAAGGATAACTCCAAAGTATTGATCTATACCAATACCCGTCGCGTATGGCGTTATGATACCCGCGGCGATTACTGGGTGCTTAATTTGAAAGACGGCAAACTGCAACAATTGGGCAAAAACTTACCGGAAGCGACCTTGATGTTCGCCAAGTTCTCACCGGATGCCAGCCGAGTGGCATACGTTTCCAAAAACAACATTTATGTAGAGAATCTGGCCGACGGGAAAATCAACCAAATAACTCAGGACGGGAATAATGAAATTGTAAACGGAACATTCGACTGGGTGTACGAAGAAGAATTCAACTGCCGCGACGGTTTCCGTTGGAGCCCCGATGGGCAATACATAGCCTATTGGCAAAGCGACACCCAAGGTACGGGATGGTTTGATATCATCAATAATGTAGATTCCATTTATCCCAAAATCCAACGTTTCCCCTATCCTAAAGCCGGAACTGCGAACTCCGCTGTAAAAGTAGGCTACGTATCCGCCAACGGTGGAAACACCACTTGGCTGAATCTTCCCGGTGACGCACGTAACCACTACATTCCCCGCATGGAATTCATTCCGGGCTGTAACGAACTGTTCATCCAGCAAATGAACCGTGCCCAAAACACCAATAAAGTATGGATTGTGAAAATAGGTGAAAATAACCCCGTCAATATCTTTACCGATCAAGATGCCGCATGGTTGGAAACCAATGACAATGTGCGTTGGTTGAAAGGGAACAAGTATTTCACTTGGGAAAGCGAACGTGACGGATGGCGCCATCTGTATCGTGTAAGCCGTGATGGCAAGGAAATCAAGCCCATCACCCAGGGAGCATTTGATTATATTCAGGAAGTGGGTGCGGATATGGATAAAGGTCTGGTGTACTTTATCGCCTCTCCCGACAATTTCACCCAGCGTTATCTCTACCAAGCACGCCTTTTCGGCAATGGAGAAGTGAAGCGGCTCAGCCCGGTTGACCAAAGCGGGCAACATCGTTATATCATGTCACCGTCCGGCAAATGGGCAGTCCATACGTTCAGCAACTCGGAAACTCCCCCAGTGATCGACATGGTGTCTTTCCCCGGCCATAAAAGCGTACGTCTGATTACGGACAATGCGAAAGCCAAAGAGCAATACAAAGCCTTGGGACTGCAACCAAAGGAATTTGTAAAGACCCGTTCGGGAGAATTGGAGCTGGATGCATGGATGATCAAACCCGTCAACTTTGACCCTGACAAAAAATATCCGGTCATTATTGATGTATATGGAGAACCGGCCAACGCCACCGTGCAGGATGTATGGAGCGGAGGAAGCTTATGGCACCAGTACATGGCAAACCAAGGATACATCATTGTCAGCATCGAGAACCGAGGAGCCAATGCCCCCCGCGGACGCGAGTGGCGCAAATGTATTTACGGAGAAGTCGGAACCTTTGCTAGTGAAGATCAAGCAAGAGGCATCCAGGACTTGGCACGTCAATACTCTTTCATTGACGCCACACGTATCGGTATCACCGGCTGGAGTGGCGGAGGCAGCCAGACGCTGAACAGTATGTTCCGCTATCCCGATGTTTTCCACACAGGCATTGCCATTGCTTTTGTGGCAGACCAGCGTCTGTATGACACGATTTATCAAGAACGTTACATGAATACTCCTCAAAACAATCCAGAGGGTTACCGCAAAGGGTCTCCCATCTCGTATGTAGCAGGGCTGAAAGGCAATTTGCTGTTAATTCACGGTACAGGAGATGACAATGTCCATTACCAAAATTGTGAAATGCTGGTCAATGAACTGGTACGGAACGGGAAGGTATTCTCACAGGTTTCCTATCCGATGCGCGCCCACGGAATTTATGAAGGCGAGGGAACCAGCTTGCATCTGAGAAAGACGATGGCTGATTACTGGTTGAAAAACCTGCCGGCCGGAGGAAAATAAAAGTAAAAAGTCCGGATAGAAAATAATTCCGGATCGTTCTATCATTAGAAACATGTTAAGATACTGCTGACATGATTGTGCAGTCTGCCATTCTGGACACTAGTAAGGTTTAATCTTTCACAAAGTTCAGGAAGGCAGACTGACAAATCAACTTCGTTTTAACAAGCTTTACACTAGACCCAAACATACAAAACTAAATGAGGAAAATACAACTATTCTTATTACCACTTTCTCTATTATTCATAACTTGGCACATCCATGCCCAACTCCCAACCCAAACAGCATATACTGTTGAGACAGGAGGAACATCGGGCAAAGGAACCTATACACCGATGTGGCTTACAGCCAACAGGCAAGGACTGTCTTCTGCCAATACGGAATATGGCTATTTACGGGCGGAGATTGCACACACGATGTCATTAAACCGACATTTCGGTTTCAGAGCGGGAGTGGATTTGGCAACAGCCTACAATTTCACCTCCTCATTCATCATCCAACAAGCCTATGCAGACCTCAGTTACCGATGGTTGAACCTGAGCATCGGCAGTAAAGAACGCTTGCCCGAATTAAAGAATTCCAAGCTAAGCAGTGGAGGCATGGTAGAGTCAAATAATGCCCGTCCCATTCCCCAAGTGCGTCTGGAAGTACCCAAGTACGTAGCCATACCGGGTACCCATAAATGGCTTTATCTGAAAGGACATATAGCCTACGGACGTTTTACCGATGACAAATGGCAGGAACATTTCACTTCCATAGGAAACAAATATGCCATTGATGTACTTTATCACAGTAAATCACTCTTTGCCAAAGTGGGAAACCGAGATCATTTTCCGGTAGAATTTGAAGGAGGAATACAAATGGCCACCCAGTTTGGCGGTGACCAATATATTGCCGGGCAAAAGTATCCTGTAATCAATATGCCTACCCGGTTCGTTGACTTTATGCGCGTGTTGATTCCTATGGCCGGAGATGATACTACACCTGAAGGCGAACAAGTAAATATCTACGGAAACCATGTCGGTAGTTGGAATTTTGCCGCAACAGCTTATCTTAACCAGTGGAAGGTAAAGATCTATTATGAACATTATTTCGACGACCACTCCCAAATGTTTTTCCAATACGGACGTTGGAAAGACGGACACATCGGACTGGAAATAACTTTTCCCCAAAACCGCTTCATTGATACTTTTGTATACGAAGGATTAGGAACAAAAGACCAAACCGGACCTATGCTGTATGATTCCTTTTGGGGGGAGTTTGAAGAGCAAATCAGTGCTAAAGATAACTATTACAATCATTACCTCTATCAAGGATGGCAGCATTGGGGAATGGGAATAGGTAATGCTCTACTTCCCGGACCTATTTACAACAAGAATGGCCAGATTACTTTTATCAGCAATCGTGTACTGGCACATCACATAGGATTCTGCGGTTCCCCCTGCCAGTCGCTGAGTTATCGTATGCTGCTCTCCTACTCCCGTCATTGGGGTACTTATGATAATCCTCTGAATGAGATAAAGAAACAATTCAACTCTTTATTTGAAGTAACTTATGCTCCACAACAACTGAAAGGATGGAGTTTCACTGTATCCGGAGCTATGGATCGCGGCAGCATGCTTGGAAATAATTATGGTGGAATGCTGATTATCCGCAAACAAGGAATTATCAAATCAGGCAATAAATAAAAGTTTTAACTGTCAACCCAATCAACATATGAAACAAATATTATTATTCATACTCTTTATGCTGGGAATCAGCTGTTGTGAAAAAGCTCCCATCAATGGCAAATTAGATGGCAGATGGCAATTGATGACTATAGAATATGCAGATGGGAAAATAGAGGAATGCAACCGCATTTATTATAGTATCCAATTACATTTAGTGGAAATCAGTGCCAAAGGTGGAAATGGAGGAACTCACATCGGACGTTTCTCTTATAAAGAAGATGAGGTAACCATGAGTGAATTCCGTCACCGTGAAGATGAAGAAAAACTAACGGAACTGAATGAATTGAAGCCCTTCGGACTCAATCAAGCCATTAATCATCTTCAAGTAGAAAAAGCAACAAGAAAGAAACTTATTCTGAAATCGGATTATGCACGTCTCACATTCAGAAATTTCTAAAAAAATCGCTACAGGCTACACCAATTGTCTGCCGACAAAAATGTAAAGACAGATTTCTAGAAATTTATCGGCAGAGATAGAACTGATACTACTTATGGAAACGACGGATGTACACACCAAATATATAAGGGCAAGTGAATTCTCCCTTAATTCTACTCGTGGCTTTCACCTGTCCGGTTATGGTATACCCTAACAGAACAAGAAGATGACATAGCAATTTATCTGTATCCATATAAAAATTCCACATATGAGAAATAAAAATTAACGGAGAGAATACAAAACTGCTTGTTCATTCCAAACACAATCTGTATTTTTGGCGGAAATTTCCCAATAGACCACATGAACGAGAACACCCTTACCAAACTGAAAATACTCGCAGAATCTGCCAAGTATGATGTTTCCTGCTCCAGTAGCGGAACCGTACGCCGTAACCAATCCGGCACATTGGGAAACACGGTAGGCGGCTGGGGAATATGCCACAGCTTCGCCGAGGACGGCCGTTGCATATCCTTGCTGAAAATCATGTTGACCAACTATTGCATCTACGACTGCGCCTATTGCATCAACAGAAGAAGCAACGATATTCCCCGCGCCACGCTTTCAGTAAGCGAACTGGTAGATCTCACCATCGAGTTCTACCGCCGCAACTACATCGAAGGGCTTTTCCTCAGCTCCGGTGTCGTGCGTAATCCGGATTACACCATGGAAAGACTGGTACGTGTCGCCAAAGACCTGCGGTTAGTACACAAATTCAACGGATATATCCACCTGAAAAGCATCCCCGGAGCCAGCCGCGAGCTGGTCAATGAAGCCGGACTCTATGCCGATCGCCTCAGCGTAAACATAGAGATTCCCAAAGAAGAGAACCTGAAATTGCTGGCCCCCGAGAAAGACCACAAAAGTGTGTACCAGCCTATGCGCTATATCCAGCAGGGAGTGCTGACCAACAAGGAAGACCGGAAAAAATTCCGCCATGTCCCACGCTTCGTTCCCGCCGGACAAAGCACACAAATGATTGTCGGTGCCACAAGCGAATCAGACAAAGATATCCTCTATCTTTCTTCTTCGCTCTATCAACACCCCACCATGAGGCGTGTTTACTATTCGGGGTATATATCCGTAAACACATACGACAAACGGCTACCGACACTGAAACAACCGCCGCTGGTACGTGAAAATCGTTTATATCAAGCCGACTGGCTACTACGTTTCTATCAATTCAAAGTAGAGGAAATAGTAGATGACTCCTACCCCAACCTGGATCTGGAAATCGACCCCAAACTAGGTTGGGCACTACGGCACCCCGAACAATTTCCGATAGATATAAACCGGGCAGATTACGAAATGATTCTCAGAGTACCGGGCATCGGAGTGAAATCGGCAAGACAAATCATCGCTTCGCGCCGTTTCTCGAAACTGGGATTCTACGAACTGAAAAAGATAGGTGTAGTGATGAAAAAAGCACAATACTTCATTACCTGCAACGAACTCCCTACCCAGACTGTCAATGAACTGACTCCGATAGGAGTACGCAGACTGTTAGCGCCAAAACCTAAAAAGAAAGTGGACGAACGCCAATTGATACTAAACTTTGCCGACGACGAATGACCCTGTTTATCTATGACCATACATTTGAAGGCCTGCTGACTTGCGTTTTCGATGCTTACTTCCGCAAGACCTTTCCCGACTCGCTCTTAATGGAAGGCGAGCCGCTACCCTTGTTTTACGATGAAACCATACACATAGCCACTGATGAAGAGAAAGCCGGACGCGTGTGGCGCGGATTACAGAAGAAAATTTCCAGACATGCCCTTTCCAGTCTGACCTACTGCTGGCTGTCAGAATTGCCGAAAGTGGACGAAATACTTTTCCGCTACATCCGGAAAGCCATAAACTCTCCCCATTCCATCGAGACCAATTTTGCCGATCCTGATGTGCTGAATCTTGCGAAAATCTATAAAAGAGTAGATGGAGAGCGAATACACCTCATGCAGTTCGTGCGCTTCCAAAAGGCTGCAGACGGAACGTTCTTTGCAGCCGTAGAGCCTCAATTCAATGCACTGCCACTGGCTGTGGATCATTTCAAAGACCGGTTTGCCGACCAGCGTTGGCTCATTTATGATGTAAAGCGGCAATATGGGTATTACTATAACCAGACAGAGATAGAAGAAGTAACTTTTGAAGATCCTCATCAGGCACATCTGGTCACAGGAATGCTGAATGAAACATTGATGGACAATAATGAAAAACTGTTTCAGGAACTTTGGAAAACATATTTCAAATCCATTTGCATCAAAGAACGTTGGAATCCTAGAAAACACCGGCAGGATATGCCTGTCAGGTATTGGAAATATCTGACGGAGAAACAATAAACAGTCCTTCTGGATATCCCACATCCACTAAAAACAAGGCATGTCCCGGAACAGAGCTCCCGGCACTACAACGATCTTTATTCTCTATCACCTTCCTGAACCCATCCAAAGTCATTTTACCACGCCCCACTTCCACCAGCGTACCTACCACCGCTCTTACCATATTCCGCAAAAAGCGGTCGGCTTTTATAGTAAACACCCATTCCGTTTCGCTCACCTGCGTCCATTCAGCATGCATAATCCGGCAATTATTCGTCTTCACATCCGTATGCAGTTTACTGAAACTGGTAAAATCCGTATAATCAAACAGCACACGGGCAGCCTCATTCATCTTCTCAAAATCCAATGAATTAAAAAGCCTCCAGGCATAGTGACGGTTAAACGGATCTTTCCGAGTAGTCACATAATACTTATAGGTACGATAAGTCGCGTCAAAACGGGCGTGTGCGTCATCCTTCACCGGCTTCACATTGTAAACCGCTATATCGGGAGGAAGCAAACGGTTTAATTTGTCCGCAACTTGAATGCAATCTAGCTTCCGGTCATAATCAAAATGCGCAACCATGAGTCGTGCGTGCACACCAGAATCAGTACGTCCTGCTCCCACTACTTCTATTTTTTGACGAAGAAAAGTAGAAAGAGCACACATTAATGTTTCCTGTACACTGTCACCATTGGGCTGAATCTGCCAACCGTGATAATTGGTTCCATCATAAGCTAGATAGATAAAATATCGCATCTTGAAATCGTCTAAAATAAAAGTAAAAAGATTAACGCGCAGTAATGTGAAAACATCCCTGCTTCAACTCATATTTAATATAACATTTGTCCGCTTTACGAAGGTCACGAAGTACCTCAGCCAATACCAGTTTTAATGTGTCCGCACTAACATCCTGCATGGGACGTCCGTCAGGATCTTCCACCTTGCGAAAACGACAATAACTGATATCAAATGTGGTACCAAACGCATGGACAGAATTGGCGGAAGCGTTTCCGTTGCTACGACGAAGTCGTTTCACATCGGTTTCTGTGCGCAAAACAGAAGTGACAATCACCTGATTCGGATTCAGCCCTTTGCAAGCCAACGAATCCAAAAAATTGATTCCTATTGTGTCCAATAGCGCGCTAGCCTGCGGAACCAAAAAAGGAATAGAATGAGTCAACGAATCCATAGCGTAATGCTTACCAGGCTTTATCCGGACTAGTTTGTCACGCAACTCCTCCGCCTCCTCACGCGAAGCCAACGGACGGATACCGATTTTCTTTGCTATACAGAGATGTGCTTCGTTCAAATCGCCAAAGCTCCGTTTATAGCTGACAACACCTCTTATATTACGGGGTTCGTTCATCTTCATGGACATATCTTTTTTCTTACAACTCAAAAAAGTGGTCAAAGAGAGTAAAAATAAGAGCGAAAACAATACGCAACAAATGCCTTTCATATCATTCATACCTTTAATTATTTTTTCAAATTCCCCACAAAGATAGATTAAAATCCTTTTTCCGAGAAAGCTTATGCAAATAAATTGCCCGAAAAATAAGAACAATGAAAACCTTTCATTAAATTTGCACCCTATAAACGAGTACATAAAGTACCTAAACTAGTTAAATGATAGAAAAACATATAGTTTTAGAGGATATTGATCCTGTGATATTTTATGGCGTAAACAACGTCAACATGAAAATGATACAAGCTTTGTATCCCAAATTAAAAATTGTGGCACGCGGAAATGTCATCAAAGTATTGGGAGACGAAGAGGAGATGTGTGCTTTCGAAGAGAGTATATTGGCATTGGAAAAGCATTGCGCCCAGTATAATTCACTGAAAGAAGAAGTGATTTTAGACATAGTGAAAGGCCGCTCCCCCCAAACAGAGAAGACAGGAGACACCATTGTGTTCAGTGTAACGGGAAAACCGATTGTACCCCGTAGTGAGAACCAATTGAGGCTGGTACAAGAATACGAAAAGAACGATATGCTGTTCGCTATCGGTCCCGCTGGTTCGGGAAAGACTTATACTGCTATCGCCCTCGCTGTCCGTTCTCTGAAAAACAAAGAAATCAAAAAGATTATTTTGAGCCGCCCGGCAGTAGAAGCAGGTGAAAAGCTCGGCTTTTTGCCCGGTGATATGAAAGATAAGATTGATCCTTATCTGCAACCGCTATATGACGCGTTACAGGATATGATTCCCGCCGCCAAATTAAAAGAATATATGGAACTGAACGTGATTCAGATAGCCCCATTGGCATTTATGCGCGGACGAACCTTGAATGACGCGGTAGTGATATTGGACGAGGCCCAAAACACCACCACCCAGCAAATCAAGATGTTCCTCACCCGTATGGGAATGAACACCAAAATGATTGTAACAGGTGACATGACACAGATAGACTTGCCGTCTTCACAAACTTCGGGATTGATACAAGCCTTGAAAATCCTAAAAGGAGTAAAAGGTATCAGCTTTATCGAGCTGAACAAAAAGGACATAGTACGACACAAACTGGTTACCCGCATTGTGGACGCGTACGAGAAATTCGAAGAAAAACAGAAAGTAGCACGCATAAAAAAAGTACCACCCCAATCGGAACAAAATGAAGAAACAGATAACGAAAAACGAATTTATTGATTTTAATTACAAATAAAAACATGAGTAAAGCATTAACAAGAACAGACTTTAACTTTCCGGGACAGAAAAGTGTGTACCACGGCAAAGTACGTGATGTGTACAACATCAATAACGAAAAGTTAGTAATGGTAGCTACCGACCGTATCTCCGCATTCGATGTAGTTCTGCCTGAAGGTATTCCCTACAAAGGACAAATGCTGAACCAGATTGCAGCCAAGTTTCTAGATGCAACCACCGACATCTGCCCCAACTGGAAAATGGCGACTCCCGATCCTATGGTTACCGTAGGAGTCATGTGTCAAGGTTTTCCTGTAGAAATGATCGTCCGCGGTTACCTGTGTGGCAGCGCATGGCGTGCTTACAAAAACGGTGTTCGCGAAATCTGTGGTGTGAAACTCCCCGAAGGAATGAAGGAAAACCAGAAATTCCCCGAACCGATCGTTACTCCGACCACTAAAGCCGAAATGGGACTGCATGACGAAGACATCTCCAAGGAAGAAATTCTGAAACAAGGCCTGGCTACTCCCGAAGAATACGAGATATTGGAAAAATATACATTAGCTCTGTTCAAACGCGGTACTGAAATAGCTGCTGAACGCGGACTGATCCTGGTAGATACCAAATATGAATTCGGTAAGCATAACGGCACAATCTATCTGATGGACGAAATCCACACTCCGGACTCAAGCCGTTACTTCTACTCGGAAGGTTATGAAGAACGTTTCGCAAAAGGCGAGCCTCAAAAACAGCTTTCCAAAGAATTCGTACGCGAATGGTTGATGGAAAATGGTTTCCAAGGCAAAGAAGGACAACAAGTTCCCGAAATGACTCCGGAAATCGTAAATTCTATCAGCGAGCGCTATATGGAACTGTTCGAGCACATCACCGGTGAGAAATTTGTGAAAGCAGACACTGAAAACATCGCCGCACGTATAGAAAAGAACGTAACCGAATACTTGAAATAAATAAAAATGAAAAATTAAAGATTAAAAGACTGGTATGAGAATTCAAAATCCCCAAGCCTCTCCTTTTAATCTTTAATTTTCAATTTTAATCAAACATGAACTACCCACAAGAAAAAATCAAGCCTTACAACGCTGACGAAAAGAAAAGCGTCCAAGTAGAGAAAATGTTCGACAACATCGCCCCTGCTTACGACCAGTTGAATCATGCCCTTTCATGGAACATTGACAAAAGCTGGCGCCGCAAAGCCATCAACTGGCTGAAACCTTTTCATCCGCAACACATCATGGATGTAGCTACCGGAACGGGCGATTTTGCCATTCAGGCCTGCCGGATACTTCACCCCCAAGAGCTGATAGGCACCGATATATCCGAAGGCATGATGAATGTGGGACGTGAAAAAGTAAAATCCGCCGGACTGGACGGCCGCATCTCTTTCGCCAAAGAAGACTGTACAGCACTCACCTTTCCCGACAAACGCTTTGACGCTATCACCGTAGCATTCGGTGTACGCAATTTTGAGGATCTTGACAAAGGACTCCGCGAAATGCACCGCGTACTGAAAGACAACGGAAAACTAGTCATTCTGGAGCTCTCCGAACCCGGCTGGTTTCCCATGAAACAGCTATATGCTGTCTATTCCAAGATAGTCATTCCCACTTTGGGCAAGCTACTCTCTAAAGACCGTAGCGCCTACACTTACCTGCCTCAGTCCATCAAAGCCTTTCCGCAGGGTGAAGTGATGACGGGCATCATCCGTAAAGCCGGATTTAGCCAGGTGAGTTTCAAACGACTGACACTAGGTATCTGTACGCTTTATTTAGCAACGAAATAATTTAAAGTATAGAGTTTATGAAAAAATATGGTTTGATAGGTTATCCGTTAGGACACTCGTTCTCAAAGAACTTTTTCAATGAAAAGTTTCATTCGGAAAGCATTGATGCCGAATATGTAAACTTCGAAATCCCATCCATCAAGGAACTGCCTTCTGTGTTATTGGCCAATCCTGATTTGGCAGGACTCAATGTCACTATACCTTATAAAGAACAAGTTATCTCTTATTTGGACGAACTGGATAAAGACACGGCAGCCATCGGAGCCGTCAATGTAATCAAAATTGTCCGCCAAAAAGGCAAGACCAGATTGATTGGCTATAATTCCGACGTGATCGGTTTCACTCAATCTATTGAACCTTTGCTGGAACCCCAGCACAAAAAAGCTCTGATTCTAGGAACAGGAGGAGCCTCGAAAGCGGTTGCCTACGGACTGAAAAAATTAGGTCTGGAATACAAATTCGTATCACGAAACCAGCGTGAAGGAATGCTGACTTACGATCAGCTCACTCCCGATATCATGGATGAGTACAAAGTGATTGTCAACTGTACTCCCGTAGGTATGTATCCACGCGCTGACGAATATCCCGATATTCCATACCAAGACCTCACACCCAACCATTTGCTTTATGATTTGTTATATAATCCAGACACTACCCTTTTTATGAAAAAAGGGGCGGACAAAGGAGCAATCACCAAAAACGGTTTGGAAATGCTCTTATTGCAAGCCTTTGGTGCATGGGATATATGGAACAAATAGATAAAGTATGAAAAGAAAAAAACTGATTATAGGAACGAGCTGCATATTCGTTCTGCTTATTATCGCCCTGCTTGGAGCCAGTCAATATATGCTGGACTATTCCTTGCGTCCTGAAAACAGAGGAAAGGATCTGGAAAGTTCCTGGCAATATATGTTCAAGACCTACCCCTGCCTGAAGCCATGGGTAGATAGCTTGAAACAGGCCCAAGCACTGAAAGATACCTTTATCTATTCTCCCGACCACGTAAAACTGCATGCCTACTATGTGGCGTCCAGCCACCCGACAGCCAGAACAGCAGTCATTGTACACGGATATACAGACAATGCCATCCGCATGATGATGATAGGATATCTATACAATAAGAAACTAGATTTCAATATCCTCCTGCCTGATTTGCGCAACACCGGCCTGAGCGGTGGAAATGCCATACAAATGGGATGGGCAGACCGCAAAGACGTGATGCAATGGATGGAAGTTGCCCATCGGATTTATGGCGACAGTACCCGCATGGCAGTACATGGAATCTCGATGGGTGCAGCCACCACTATGATGGTTTCGGGCGAACCGCAGCCCGACTATGTGAAATGTTTTGTCGAGGACTGCGGATATACCAGCGTATGGAACCAATTTTCCAAAGAACTGAAAGAGCAGTTCGGCTTGCCCCAATTCCCGTTGATGTACACCGCCGACTGGCTGTGCCGGTTGGAATATGGATGGGGATTCAAAGAAGCATCCGCACTGAAACAGGTAGCCCGATGCCATCTACCCATGTTATTCATCCATGGTGGCAAAGACGACTACGTACCCACATGGATGGTGTACCAATTGTACGAGGCAAAACCTCAGCCCAAAGAATTATGGGTGGTTCCGAAAGCAGACCATGCGCACTCCTATCTGTTCAACACCGAAGAATATACCCAAAAAGTAAAAGCATTTGTAGATCCATACATCCGATGAGAAAATTAACATTCTTACTAACCTTCTTCATACTCCTTGGCTCCGCCCACCTGCAAGCCAAAGAATATGCCATAAAAGACATACCGATGGTGCATTTGCAAAACCGCACCCGCTATGTCAGCAATCCCGATGATATCCTTTCGCCAGCCGCCGTCACCACCATGGACAGTATCCTCTACGCTTTAGAACAAAAGACAGGCATACAAACATTGATAGTGGTAGTAACAGGCATAGAGGGAGGCGATTGTTTTGATTTCGCCCACCGCCTGGGACAGGAAATAGGGGTAGGACAAAAAGAGCGTGATAACGGACTGGTCATCTTACTCTCCACCGACGAGCGGTGCGTGCAATTCGCCACCGGATACGGTCTTGAAGGCACATTGCCGGATGCCATCTGCAAACGAATCCAGAACCGCTATATGCTGCCCTATTTCAAGGACAACAATTGGGATGCCGGCATGGTGGCAGGCGTACAAGCCGTAAACGGTTATCTGGATGGTTCCATGGAAAATACAGACAATGATGAAAGCGAAGATGATTTACTGGGATTCATCATCTTTTTCTTTGTGGTTTTCGGAGGATTTATTGGTCTGGGCTTGTATGTAAGCTGGCGTAAGACACGCTGTCCAAATTGTAAAAAACATAAACTACAACGTCTCTCTTCCAGAGTCATAGACCGGAGCAACGGAACAAAGACTGAAGAAGTGGTCTATCAATGCAGGAATTGCGGACACATTCTCAGACGCAAGGAACAGTCCAGGGATGAAAATTACAAAGGTCCCCGCGGTGGAGGTCCGTTCATAGGTGGAATGGGAGGAGGATTCTTTGGCGGCCATGGTGGAAGCGGTGGAGGATTCAGCGGAGGAAGCTTCGGAGGTGGAAGTTTTGGAGGCGGAGGAGCCGGAAGCCGTTTCTGAGAACAAGAGTATTCATTATTTAAAATAGTAAAAACGTATGAAAAAGTCAACAATTATTGTAATAGCAGTCATTGTATTAATTGCTATTTGGGGAGTAACCTCTTATAATGGCATGGTAAAAATGGACGAATCTGTCAGCACAGCATGGAGCAATGTAGAAAATCAGTACCAACGCCGTTCCGATTTGATTCCCAACTTGGTAAATACAGTAAAAGGATACGCCTCACACGAAAAAGAAACGTTTCAAGCCGTAGTGGATGCCCGTAGCAAAGCCACCCAAATGCAGATCAGCGCCGATGATCTGACCCCCGAAAAAATGCAAGCCTATCAAAAGGCACAAGGCGAAATAGGTAGCGCGTTGAGCCGCCTGCTCGCTATCACCGAAGCCTATCCCGACTTGAAAGCCAACGAGAACTTCAAAGAGTTGCAAGCACAACTGGAAGGCACAGAAAACCGGATCAGTGTAGAACGCAAAAGATTCAATGATACAGCACGGGCATATAACACAGCCATCCGCACTTTCCCCCGTAACTTGCTTGCCGGCCTGTTCGGATTTGACAAACGCCCATATTTTGAATCTGAGGAAGGAGCCGATAAAGCACCTAAGGTAGAATTCTAACTCTTAAAAGATACCTGTTTCCATCCTTCAGAAACAGTTTCCGGGTACGGATTGTATGAATTTTAGAGTCTGTTTAAATTTTATTCAATAGCATCCTAATAGATGCAAGTTTCACCATTTCCTC
>BLLV01000052.1 GCA_011959205.1 Bacteroidaceae bacterium | reverse complement strand
GCCTGAGCTTCATCTCCTGCTGGTAGTCACGAAGACCATCGTTCTTGCCATACATTTTATTTCAGATGTATCTTGAATACCATCCCCGCACTGGGGTACTTGCATTGGGTCAGTTCCACCACACCACTGATATAATCTTTCCAAAAATTATACCCTATACCGCAATTCACAGAATAACTGTCGTATTCCGCTATCACATTCAGCCCGTTCACCGCTTTAGTCCAAAAAGAAACAGCAGGCAGGCCAAAGCGGAAGTTTACCCCTGCCACAGGCCCATTGCGGTGATAGTCCAGCCGCTCGTTATAGACATAGCCAAGATGCACCCCAAGTTCTCCCACCTCTTTCATTCCGATATGCTTCGTGGCAGCTATGTAGTAACGGTTCCAATGGCCATTGCCCACCGAAGAGGTTCCCGTAAAGCCATAGTCGTCCTTATTCGGATCACCCAGCATGTCGTTGGTAGACGGGTCGTTCGCCCCAATCACGACTTGCGGCGTCCACTCCTTCCACCAGCCTTCCTTCCATACACGCAACCGGGCGGAGAACTGGCGGTCCTGATTGCGGAACTTATACGAATAACCGTATGCCGGCAACCCTATTTTGTGTAACGTACAGGTATATCCCACCTCCAGCCATGGAAAGAGGGTGATGTTTATGTAGTAATTCCACGTATCATAATTCCAGTGCCTTGGGGTAGCCGGCACTTGCAGGTAGGAAAATCCGCACATAAATGTTTTATCGCGCTGCATATCCGCACCGGGGGCATGCAGCAATCCGGTGGTGCCATATACATATT
This sequence comes from Bacteroidaceae bacterium, assembly GCA_011959205.1. Lineage (GTDB taxonomy): Bacteria > Bacteroidota > Bacteroidia > Bacteroidales > Bacteroidaceae > Phocaeicola. The sequence goes on along the minus strand of BLLV01000052.1, from coordinate 11,373 downwards.
GTGCCTTCGCATGCTGCAAACATACGCCCAGTAGCAATATGGCCACACATATCCACTTTTTTATCATATTCCGTTCCGGGTTCCTATTTCAACAAATCCTTATAAACTCTCATCACCTGTCCGGCTATCCCATCCCAATCATACAATGACATGTCATATTGCACCCGATGACACTCTTTATCTATTACCTGCTGCAACCGGGCGGCAAGGGCATCCACATCTCCGCAAGGAAAATAACAGTCATAAGGAAGTCCCACCTCCAGATTGGCGGGAATGTCACTCACCACCACCGGCAACCGGTAACTCATCGCCTCCAGCAACGCGATAGGCAACCCCTCATGCGAAGAGGGCAGGCAGTAACAACGGGCATGGGTAAGCAACGAATGCAACTTGCGCCCCTTTACAAATCCGGTCAGCACCACCCCCGCCTCACGGGCCATTTTCTTTAATCCCAAGGAATACGCATCCTCAAAGTCCGTATCACCCGCCAACACCAGTTTGCATCCCCGGGCATCTGTTCTCTTAAATGCTTCCACCAAGTGATGCAAATTCTTTTCGGGCACAAAACGGCACATGCCAAGGATATACTTTCCTTCCTCAATGCCCAATTCCTCGAAATAACCGGGGTCATCGCACATGCCAGGCTTCGGCACTCCGTTATAAATCAGATGCACCCGCTCGTGCCGGTTGTATTTCCGGGCAACCAGGTCCAGAATCACCTCCGATATGACAATCACCTCATCCGCAAACTTGCAGCCCATGCGCTCGCCCAGCTTCAACACATTTCTGGCGACAAAGCCCCATTTGCCACGGTCATAATCCGGGCCGTGATGTGTAAACACCACCTTCATGCCCAGGCACTTAGCGTATGGCACCAGCAAGGCAGGCCCGACAGCATGAATATGCACCACGTCCGCCCCCAGTTCCTTGGCCTTGTTTATGGCTTTAAAGGTATGGACTATCGCTTCCAGCGATTTCTTCTTCGGGGTATCCACATCTACCAGCTTCACGCCTTTCCATTCTGTGAGCGAATGGCGCACATAACCTTTGCGGCGGATGACAGTCGTATCCACCCCCTTACCTGCAATGCGCGGAAACAATTCCTCGCAATGCGTTTCAACGCCACCCATGATATCCGGAATACCACGAGTGCCGGTCACCACTACTTTCATCAGAACTTCTCCCTTAAATCTCCCTGACACGGGTCTTGCCCTACATCACACCATTTCTTATCCAGGCACGCCGGCTTTCCCTGCATGCTGCGAAGCTTGTTCTGCAATGCCCACTTCAACGGATACTTGATATATTTGTGCATCACCGGACTGGCCGTTCCCACCATCCAGCAGTTCTTGGGGCAACGGCGCACCTTGGCACGCACCTCCTCTGCCCTGTCACTGGTCCAGATTGTCATAAAGTCGGGTGTCTCGTGAATGTTGCCCATGGACATCTTCCAGTACTTCTCCTCCAGTCCGTTACAGGGATACACATCGCCAAAGGGATCTATAAAGAAATTGGCACTGCCTGCCTCGCAAGGCAACATTCGTTTGCCGCCCTCGATGTAATTTATCAGTCCCATGTTGAACCAAGCACGAAACCAACTCTTGGGATGACGCTCCTTCAACTGCCATTCTATCAACTGCTCAAAGTCTCCGCACACTTCGTTCTTGTTGGTAATGACATTGTCATTTTTGTGGAAATAATAGGAGTTGTGAAAAGCCGCCGTGGCAAACTCCATGCCCAGCGATTTGCTGAGCTGATACAGCGAAAGCATGTCTTTCGAGTTATTGTTGGATACCGTGCAGCCGAAACCGATGTCTTTCAGTCCCATGTCTTTCAGTGTCAGCAATGTGCGAAGTCCCTTGTCGAAACCTCCCGCATGACCGCGCAACTCATCATTCTTGCCACTCAATCCCTCGATAGAGATGCGGATGCCAATGTTCGGAAACTTCTTGGCCAGAGCCACCACCCGGTCCTCGAACCAGCCACTGGTGGAGATTACAATACGATCCGTATGCCTGTAGCATTCCTCCACTATTTCCGCCATATCCTCTCGGATGAAAGGCTCGCCGCCTGTCAGGTTGATAAATTTCAGCTTAGGCAAGGTTTTCAAGTCACTTGCCTTTATTTCCTCACTCTTGTTGGTGGGATTAAACCAGATGTTACACATCTTGCACTTCATGGGGCAACGATATGTAAGGATTATGCTCGCATCGGTGGGATGCGAGGAACATTTGTTTGCCATAAATTATTTCGATTTTAATTTTAGTGATTCCTGTTTTTCCTTTTCAGCTTCTGTGGTATCATCCTTGATACAATTCCACAATCTGCCGATAATAGTTCTCTGCATGATAGCGTTCCCGGCTCCTCTCAGCTATCTCTTCATAGTTAAAAGGAAACCGCATCATACTTTCTATTTTCTGTTTCAAGTCCTCTGCATTACGACTTTCAAACATCATTCCTGTTCGGTTTTCCTCTATCAATTCCGGGATTCCCCCGATACGCGCTCCCAAAACCGGTGTGCCCAGGCACTGGGCTTCTATCACAGACAATGGATTGTTCTCATACCACTCTGAAGGTATCACTGTGAAACGCGCTTTTCCTACCAGTTTCTTGATGCCTTCCCATTGCTTAAAGCCCACAAATTCTACCTGGCTTCCTGCCATGGCTTTCAAGTCTGTCTCTAAAGGACCTCCCCCAATGACCATCAGTTTATAAGGTAAAGCATTCGCCGTTTTTATCAACGTGCTTACTCCCTTTTCATGGCTCAGCCTCCCAACAAAACAATAAAACTCTTCTCTTTGCGTGTAATCATCGCATCGGCACTTCTCCGTGTCAATGAAGTTGCAAACCGTTTTCAGTTTCTCCGAATCAAATCCACCTTGTTTCATTTTCTCTGCCACGAACCGGCTGGGACAAACAAACAAATCTGTACAAGCATCCAAACATTCACGGCTCCACGCCACTGCCTCCCAATAGGACAGATAACTTGCCAATCGCGAGTTCTTCATACATCGGTGCCGCAACACCATGCGCTTGTCTGAAAAACAATCCTCACAAGGAATCTTTCCATTGCGTAAACAGTCATAACGCGGACAAAGCAGTTTGTAGTCATGCAGTGTCCACACCACTTTGATACCTCGTTGATGCGCTATCTGCGCAATGACAGGAGACAACTGCGAATGAATATTGTTCAGATGCACAACATCCGGCTGAAACTCATCCAGCAATGCCGTAAACTTGCGCCTTACCTCCTTGGTGCCAAAAGGGCGCATCAGTGCTTCCACCATGCCTATGCCCGGCTTGAACTTCACCTCAGAAGGAAAATACTTGCTCCACGGAGTCTGCAAATTGTCAGGATGCTGCATGGCGAAAACAGCCACTTCGTGTCCATGCTGCCTAAGCAGTTTCTCCAGATTTAAGGTGCATACACAATCACCGCCCCGGCGGTAATAGAACTTATTTGCCAATAGGATTTTCATGTTATAAAAGCTATAAGATCATTTCCAATAACATCCCTCCAAATGAATATGCCGTTTATTCTCAGGAGGCAAATTCATGTAATTATTATAAAGCGATTTCAGGTAAGCATCCGAGTATTCGGCTCCATAAAACCGGGCATCTTCGAATACATAAAGAGTGGGGGTTCCAAATATCTTTCGAGATATGGTTTCTTTCATCCCCCATGCTCCGTAATAGTTGGCATAAAATGTCAGGCTTTCCCGTTTGGCCTCTTGTTTCATCAGCTTGTTTATATAATTATCCAACATTCCAACCGAAAGAAGAGACTTCATCACCCTGGCTGCAATCTTTTTCAACAAAGGACGATTACTTTCATCCAAGATGACATAACCCTTTATTTTCAAAGCCTTCTCTATTTTCCAATTGATAGAATATTTCGACTTGTCACCCGTATTCAAGTCCAAAGGAAAAATATCAATATTGACGCCGATGCTATCATCCTTTATCTTTCCTTTAAAAACCTCCTCGACAACGGTTCTGGTATCCGCCAATTTCAGCACATCGTTAGTCACCATAAAAGAATCCTTTCGGGTGTAAAGTTTATAGTACCCCATATCACAGCCGGAACAAACTGCAACAAACTTATCAAAATAAGGACGGGGAATTCCAAAATCCATATCGTCATCCCATGGAATAAAGCCTTTGTGACGAATAGCCCCCAGCATGGTTCCGCCCAACATATAGTAAGGGATTTCGTTTTCAACACAGATGGAATGAAACTTCCTGCCCAGTGCCAACAAAATCTTGTGACACTCCTTTAAATCAATTTCTTTCATTTGCACACCTCCCTTTATTTCACTCTGCCACTATTCAATTTATAATCATAGCTATGCGCCCCCTCCGTTCTGAAATCAGCAGCATAGCGGGCAAGCACTTCTTTAAATATTTCCTCATAATGAGGAATGAACAAGTCCTCCTTTTTCATCATGCGCCCCACTAACTCCTCTGCAAAAGGAAGCGTAAATGAAAGGTCGTTTTCCGCTCCGGAGAAACGAGTACCTTTCAACGAACCGGGCGACACATTCAGTATCCGGTTAGTAGTGCCGCTCTTCAATAATTCCACATTCAGACTTTCAATAAATATCTTCAACGCCGCTTTCGACGCTCCATACACAGCAAAGAAAGGCGAAGACATGAAGCCCGCAATGCTACCCATCACCGCACAATAAAAATCCTCCCGGCATAGAAGTTTGGCATAATAATGCCGGATGATACGCATCACCCCCACAGCATTTACTTGCATCATCCTCACTAATTCGTCTTCACTGACATTTTGAAACAGCGACAACCGTCCAAATCCTGCGGTAACAACCAATTTGTTGACATCCTGTAAGCTATCGAACAAAGAGTAGTCGTCCGACAATAAATCAAAACATACAAATTCCACATTCGAAGGCACTTCCGCATCCGGTTTTACCCTGTCCACAATCACCACTCGACCGGTTTTGGCAAGCACTAACGCCACAGCCAATCCCACTCCATTACTTCCTCCTACAACGACTGATTTGTTGCAAGAGCCAATCGATTCATTTGTCATAATAATTAAGCTAAAATGATAGTATTTTCTCCTTCCCGATAATTCCCGATAATTTCCGCTATTGCCATAGATTCTTTTCTACGGAGCCTATAGCTGCTCATTCGCCCATTAAAAATCATCGAGACAAATTCCTGAAGTTCGTAACGCAAGCCTTCGCCTTGGTAAGTGTAGAAATAATGTTTGTTCTTATTACGATCCTCATAACAGACTTCAAAATAATTGGTCAGCCACCAAGGCGAAGGCACCAAAATATACCCTTTCGTTCCGGAAATCACTAAATTACCTTCCGTCTTTACCCCCAGCCCCAGCGTAAAGCTCGCCACAGAACTACCATAAATAATCTCACCCTTGGTGAAAACATCGACCTCATTCTGTAGCTTCGTATAAAAACGTAACTCTTTATAATTAACACCCAATAGTTTGATAATCGCCATCAAACACAGCGGAGCGAGTTCTGTCACCGCACCCCCGGCCTGTTGCCTGTCAAACTCACGCAGTGATGTATCTGCCATCAATTTTGACAGTGAAGCCTTCACATCCACCACTTCACCTATAACACCACTCTTGGCAAGCACCAACAAGTGAGTCCATGCCGGACAATATGCCGTCTTGCTTGCCTCCAACAACACCAGCTCTCTTGCTTCTGCCAATTCATAGAGTTCACGAGCTTCCCTGCCGGAAAGCATGAAAGGAATCTCACACAATACATGCTTGCCCGCCAACAACGCACATTTGGCATAGTCATAATGCGTCAAATGAGGAGAAGCAATATAAACCGCATCTACCTTGTCTAGAAAATCATCGAAAGAACAAGAACAAGCACAAGGATGAATGCCGTATTGGACGGCAAAACGCTCTGCCTCCACCGCCTGAGGGTTAAATGCCGAAACAACATCCACACCATTCACATACGATGTTTCGGCCATAAACCGACCGGCTATTCTTCCGGTGCCGATTATTCCCAATTTGACAAACTCCTGAGACTCTGCCCGAAGCATCGTGCTACTGACACCTTCCGTACGGGGCAGATAAACCACTTTGCAATATTCATTCAAATAGTCAAAATGCCCCTCCCAGTCACTTCCAATGGCAAAGATATCCACCCCATATTTCTGAATATCATCAATCTTCTGTCCTACATAATCCTCTATCACTATCTGGTCTGCCAGTCCGGTACCCTTTACCGCCTCCACCCGTTCAAGCACGTTGTTGCGCACATTGAGCTTCCCCCGTTCCTTGTCAAAACTGTCACTGGTGACACCCACAATCAGATAATCTCCCAAAGCTTTTGCCCTGCGCAACAGATTGACATGCCCCTGATGAAGCAAATCGTATGTTCCATACGTTATCACTTTCTTCATGTTTACGCTCCTCACTTCCTGTTATTAGTATTCAAAAAGATTCTTTCCTCATCTCCTCCTCACGTTATTGATCTGCGTCCGTATATTTCCCGTGGACGCCCCGGTCTTGAACGTCAGGAACTGCTGAAGTGACTCAATGAAATCCTTGCTCACCATACGGTCGGAACTCAGAATCGTATTCTTCTGCATATCATTCACCACCAAGTTCGCCAGATCCGAAGCATTGGGGCAATCGGCTATACGGTGAATAATGTCCTCCAACTCCTTCTTGTCAGGATAATAGATGCACAAAACACCACGAGCCACACGCATCGCCTCGTTCTCTTCCTCATCCCCGGCAATGCCCTCCTTCACATCACCCCCACGCCATCGCGGTACATCAGTCGGATCCACACAAAAAACATACTGCACCGCCTCCGTGGCGTTGGGCAACACCTGTACATTGCCACCGTTTATGTAAATAGAAACATTTCCCTTCGTAGATTCCTGGGAAATCATTTTATTATGTTCTTCCATATTTTATTATCTAATCTTTGATTAATCTTGATTATTTTTGATTGTAGAATGATTATTTTAAATCGCTATTTCCCATTCAAAAAATTAAATGGAACTTTACACCCACTGATAATTTAATAATATATTTTTATGAATAACGAACCCATTGCTTCAAGCAACCTGCCGCGCTTCCGATCGCTGCGCGACACCCGTCCGGAACCTGCCACATGGCAATCCGTTTTCCAAGAAATAACCGACGGGACACACGCCACCGCCACCGCCCGATACCGTACCCACCTCGCCACACTGCAAGCCATCGAGGCTACCGGAGACACCCGGCAACTGGAACAATGGAAGCTCGCCAAGAGTAACCTGAAAAGCGCGCAACCCGCCTTCATCCCCTCGGTTCATCTGGAGGGAGGAAGAAGCTCCACCCACATCAAAGGATTCACCCGGTTCATCATGGTGGATATTGACGAAATCGCCGACGAACGCATGCCCGAACTCCTCCACCGGGTGAAAACGGATGCCCATTCGTTCCTGGCCTACACCACCCTCTCGGAACACGGCATCCGCATCATCTGCCGCATAGAGGGCGAAGTGAACCGCACGAACTACCGGACAGCATGGGAAGCGGTAAACAATTACTACGCCCACCTGTGCGGCGTGGAAATCGACGCCCAGTGCAAGAACGCCACCCGCATGTCGGCCCTCTGCCACGATCCCGATGCCCTGTTCCGCCCCGAAGCCGCTCCTTTCAAACTGAACGAGATGAAACTGGCCGGGAAGCAACCGGGCAAACAATCCCAACCCCGCAAGATAACTCCCGAACGGGCATATAAAACCATCCGGAAACAACTTGAAGAAGAAGGCATCGCCTACCTGCCGGGCAACCACAACAACTACATCAGCCGTTGCTGTTACAGCATGAACCGCTATGGCGTTCCAAAAGCCGACACCGAGGCGTGGGCAACCCGGGCTTTTCCCGATTACCCACACGGGGAAGTGCTTGCAATCGTAAAAAGTTGTTACATGCTGACGAAAGAATTCAACACGGTCTCCCTGCCCCGTCCTTCCTCTCCCAAAGAGGGTGACGAAAGCCAGCGACGCCCCAAAGCGACCGTGGAGGAAATGGAAGCCTTCATAGCAGAATACATGGAAATACGGATGAACGCGCTCACGCACCAGATTGAAACCCGCCTCACCGCCGACAACCGCTGGGAACGGCTGACCGACCACACCGAAAACTCCCTGTGGTGCGCCATGCAGCGAAGCGGCATGAAGGTCAACATCAATGAACTGCACACACTGATCACCAGCGATTATGTAAAAGAACACCATCCGTTCAGGCATTATCTGGATAAGCTCCCGCCATGGGACGGAAAGACCGACTACATCAGCCGGTTTGCCGAGACGGTGCATACCAAGAAGCGTCCATGCACCACCCCGGACGCCCCGACGGCGGAGGGAGCCGTCCACTTTGTCCCCGTCTTCAAACGCTGGCTGGTAGCCATGATTGCCTCCGCCTTGGACGAGTCGGTGGTGAACCAGGTTATCCTGACCCTGATAGGGCGACAGGGCAGTTACAAGACCTCGTTCATGCAGCATATCCTGCCGCCCGAGCTGTCCGAATACTACACCGTAAAAAGTAACTCCAACCGCATCACGAAGGATGATCTTTTTACCATGACCGAAAACCTGATCATCAACCTGGAGGAGATAGACACCATGCCCCCTTCTGAGCTGAACCAGCTGAAAGCCATGGTGACGCAACGCTACGTAGACGAACGTCCGCCCTACGGACGGAACAAGGTGCACCTGCCCCACGTGGCCTCGTTCGTTGCCACCGGAAACAACCTCCAGTTCCTGACCGATGACACCGGAAACCGCCGCTGGCTGCCTTTCGAAGTGGAACTGATAGACAACCCTTGGGAAGCGGAAATCCCTTACGACAACATCTACAGCCAAGCATATGCGCTCTATCATGACGTAAACTTCCGTTACTGGTTCGACGATGAAGAGATCCAGCGGTTGCGCGGACACGTGCAGCAATTTGAGGTACCTCGTCCGGAGTACGAGCTGATCCTGACCTACTATCGCAAGCCCGTGGGATTGGAACGGGGATTCTATATCACCACCAGCCAACTTATCAACCGCCTCGGAAGCACGTCGCTGCGGCTGAGCCCCCAAAAAGTGGGCCGCTCTATGCGCGAGCTGGGATTCCAGCAGGTAAAAGCGTCCAATGCCAACTACTGGGTGGTGGTGGAGCGCACCAGCGAAGAGGTGCAGCACCTGCTGCCTGATGCTGCCGAAGGTACGGACGACGCCCCCTCCTGACCCCTTCAGTGGAGGATATGGAGGATACTTTTCAAACTTTCTATTATGCGAAAGGAAAAAGTACTCCCCTTTAAAGGAAAGAATATATAAGTATATATTTATATAAGTTATAATATGAACCTCCATATCCTCCATTATTACTGATTATCAACAATTTACAAAAACACATATTTCATCATCATGACCAAACAAGAACTTGCCCTTCAATATTTTCCCCAGTCCGCGCCCGACACCGCCGTGCGCCACCTGATGCGCTGGATAGCCCGTTGCCCTCCCCTCACCGAAGCCCTGGCCCAAACCGGTTACCGGAACCGGAGCCGTTTCTTCACCTGGCGGCAGGTGTTGCTTATCCACGATTTCCTAGGTGAACCGGAGATTTCCTGAAGCTCCTCCGCTGGTTTTTTCCGCTAAACTGACACAAACGGACATAAACGGACACGGCGTACAAAGGGAGTGATACCTTTGCAAGCGTCAAGGAGATGCGGCGCACCGGCCCGGCCTGTCCTGCCAACCGGCCCGACAGATTCGGCAAACAAGCCTAGTTTGTCCAGCGTACAAGCCCTGCTCGTCCAACGCATCCTCCAAGGCCTGCCGGCACGGTGAAAATCCGGATAACCCACCACAACCGGTAGTGATGTATAACCAACTAAAAACAAAACATTTATGCCTATCAATTACAGTATCGCCATGTATCCCAACCCTCAGAACGAGGATGCTCCCAAGAAAGCCTATGCCAAGTCTCAGTACACTCACATCCTGCCGCTGGACAAGTTTGCCGAACACATAGCCAGCCACGGATCCAAGTACAACCGCGCCGACATCTATGCCGTGCTGATGCAGACCGTGGACTGCATGCGCGAGATGCTGCTGGAGGGAAAACGTATCGAGATGGGAGACCTGGGCGTGTTCAGTGCCAGCATCCAAAGCCGGGGCGCGGAAAGCCTGGAAGCCTTCAATCCGGCCATCCACATTGAGCAACTCAACGTGAACTGGACACCCGGCGACCGCTTCCGCAACCTCTTGGAGGATGCAGCATTCAACCTCGTGCCTTCCCGCCGCGCCGCCAAGATTCTGCTGAAGAGCATCAAGGCGGGAGACACCACTGTGGATCTGACCGGAGATGGAGGCGCCGAAGTCGTCCAGCCCACCGAAGGACAGGTGTGACCCGGCCGGGACGGACTACATGTCCGTCCCGGTAATTTCCCGAATTTTTATGGTAAACTAAAATTTAAAGAATAATGAGAGAAAATAATAAAATCACATGGCAGAAGGTTCTTCAGGCCATCATCCAGGCGGCAATCGCTGCCCTCACCGCACTGGGCATCACCAGCTGCACAGCCTTTCCTTTCAGCCTATGATAGAGGAATCCTTCCCCCTGCTCACCGCCGATGAGGAAGTGGCGAGCGAACGAGAACTGCTGAAAAACGTTGAGGACGGGCCATACATGCAGGAGGTGAAATATATCATCATCCACTGCTCCGCCACCCGCGAAAACCGAGACTTCACCGTAGAGGACCTGCTGCGCTGTCACCGCTGGCGCAAGTTCCGCACCATCGGGTATCATTTCTACATCCGCCGCTCGGGCATCGTCACCCAGCACCGCAAGCTGAAGGAAGTGGGCGCGCACTGCCGCCCCTGGAACCGTTGCTCCATCGGCATTTGCTACGAAGGCGGTCTGGATGTGGAAGGCCACCCGGCCGACACGCGCACGAAGGAACAATGTGAGCAACTGCTGTTGTTGCTGATGAAGCTCAGAAAACTCTTTCCGGACGCAAAAATCCGCGGACACCGGGATATGCCGGGAAGCATTCCGAAGGCGTGCCCGTGCTTTGATACGGAAAGTGAATACAGATTCTTGGAAAAGTAAATTTATTTTTATCGAAATGCCAAGGCGGACAAGTAGCGTTCCGTCTTAGCATTTTGTTCTAATTTCTTTCTTGTTTTTTCATTCCTCCACTACCCACTTTTCGATGTTGTGGGTTTCCGCACTGAAATTCACCCCTACCTTGACAACGGGAAACCCGCTGAGAGCGAAACGTCCGGGATAGTTCTTCAAATTGATCTGGGACATGGCGGCTTCGGCATCCTTGCCTAGCTTCAATTCAATGACATACAACGTGTCGG